>JACPFE010000671.1 GCA_016183145.1 Deltaproteobacteria bacterium
ATGGATTCGTTCGACAACGCTCAAAAATTGCGCACTTTGCGCAGGTTTTCCCGCTCAAGAAGGGGGACATTCCCCCTTCCGTGGTTCGGCGGGCTCACCACGTCCCGAGCCTGTCGAGGGACGGAAAGGGGACTGCCCCCTTTTTTTACCTTACTTCGATCCGCCCAGGGCGCGGCTCGGCTCCGGCGCCCAGGGCCGGAGCAGGAAATCAAAGACCTCTTCGATGGGTTTTTGATCTTCGGGCGTGAGCGCGTAGGCGTCGATTTGATATTTACCTTCCATGAAGTGCATCAGCTCTTCGGCCTCCTGACTGCGCAACTGGTGGCGCACGAGATCATCGTCGATGATGCTGAGCGTGGCGGCGATGCCGAGGCAGGCCATCGATTCGTTGTAGTAATGCTGCCCGGCGCGCGCCAGCGGATGAATATGGGGAAACATCTGGGTCATGCCGAAGTAGGAAAGTTTTGGCTGCATATTCGCCCGCGGGTCGTCCATCAGCTCTTCTTCGCGCTTGATCCAGCCGCCGCGCAGGAGCACGTCGGCGTGCAGCTGGCCATGCTTGACCTCGTCCCAGATTTGCCGCGCGCGCATGCGTTGCAAATCGATGTATTGCGGCTGCTCGTCGACGGTGACAGAGACGATCTGCGTCGACATTTGTTTGAGCGACATGAACGGGCCTTCGGCGGCGTAACCGGCGCGGGCGCGCACTGCCTTGTACTCGTCGCTCCCTGATTTGAGATCGTTCTCGGCGAATTGAATAGCCTGGGTGACGAGCTTGTCCCAGAGCGGCAGGCAGCGTTCGGTCTGGCGCAGGCGGAATTCGACGCCTGGTCCGGTGAAGCCGGTGGGGTAGACCCACTTGTCAAGAAAATGTTTCAGGATGGGCTGCATAGCTAACTTTGTTCCAATCGTTCTAACCGTTCAAGTCGTTCCAATTGTTTAGCTCGTACGAAGAGTTCAACGTTCAAGCCGTTCGCGGCCACCTTTGGTTCTCCGTCCACACTTCGGGTGGCGGGGGCACGAGCGATCTGCCGGTGTCGGCTTCGACGATGGAGCCTTCCGCCGGGCAGTACATGAGACAAACGGTGCATTTGGGATAGGTGCAGCGGCCGTCGATCTCCAAGAGATGCTGCGATGTCGGCGAGACGACGACGGCGTTGATGTTGATCTCGCGGCATGCGACGTAGCACATGCGGCATTCGGTGCACTTTTCGTGGTCGATTCTTAAGCCGGGCATAAATTGCTTTGGTTCAAAACGTTCAAGCAGTTCAAAACGTTCAAACGGTTCAAGAATTCAAAGAATGAGGTCAGTCGATATCTCCGGAAACGATGACCTCTCCTGCTTTCTCTTCCTCCATCCCCAGGACGAAACGCGCCGCCTCTTCGAGAAAAAAAAGATAATCGCGCCGGGTCTCGACGCATAAACGCCTGGCCAGCTCGACGTCGACTTCCTTCTGCACGAATCGTTCGACCTGGAGCCTGCCCATCAGCACGTGGCTGCGGGTTTCGGCCAACTGGCTCTGGAAGAGCGCGTGAACCGCTTCGTCCGGAAACAGTTTCGCGAACCTCTCCGTCCAGGCCAGTTCGATGACCTTGGGCCCGAGATTCAGCGCCGCGATGCGGATGTTCTGCGGATAATTCGCCAACGCGCGCAGGCAAAAAATATAAGCGCCGGTGCGCGTCGCCGTGCCGAAATGCGCGTACGGGTGGGCAAACAATTGCTTCTGCGTGCGCGCCCAGCGGCGGCGCAGAATCTCGTCGCATAGCTGCATCTCCTGGGTCGACTCGTCGTAGATCTGCTTGCCGAAGAGGTATGCAACGGCGGGCGGGTATTCGTTCAAGTTGATTCCCTGGGCCCAACCGCCGTAGACGTAGTACATCATGCGCTTGAGCGTCCACAAGCGCGCGAGCAGCCGAAAGCACTGATCGCCGGTCAAATTCTGCGCGCGCCCGACATCCAACACCGCGTCTATGGGCGTCACCGCGGCGTCCTGCTCGCTTTGTTTGCGGAGCTCGTCAGCGAGGGCAGTGCTAATGTTGACGGTCATAGTTCACAGTGGAGGAATTCCAGTTCTTCTCACGTCAAAGTCTTTTCCCTCGCCCGCTTCAGCCAGAGGCTGATCCGTCCTCTGGCGGATGCGGGAGAGGGAAAGGGTGAGGGTCCCCGAAGTTAACCACCCTCACCTTTATCCTCTCCCTCCAATGGAGGGAGAGGAAATAATAATAAGATGACTCTAGGAGTCTGTCGGAGACAGATGTAAGTGCTTGAAATTACGTTGGTGACAATGTTCGTCATGTCGAATCATTTCAGCCACTTAGACGATTCAGAAAGTTATATCCCGACAGACTCCTAGGCAATTACACCGTGCAGAAAATGCTGCGCGTCTGTGCGCAAACAAATCTTTATAACCCGCCGCCAGCAACCGTTCGTGCCCTTTCTTGGAAATCGGCGCGAGATCGGACGCGATGCAATTCCAGCTCTCGCCGCTATCGTCGCTGCCAAAAACCTCGCCGCCGGTGGTGCCGCCGAAGATCGAGCAGACGCCGTTCGATTCCTCCAGGCAGAGCGCGCCGAACTCGTGCTTTAAACTATCGGGCAGACCACCGCCGAGCCGCTGCCAATTTTTTCCACAGTCTTTACTGCGGTAAATCTTGCCTTCGGCGCGGGCCGCGGCACCCGCCTTGCGCCAAGTTTGCGGGTTGTGTTCGGCGGCGGCGACAAACATGAGATCGGGATTCTTCAGATTCCACACGAAGCCGTCGGGATAGACATCCGCTGCCCAGTCCGGACTGGTCCAACGCTCCCAACTGCCGCCGCCGGTGTATGTAACGTATAGCCCCGCGCCGCCGGTGACGTAGATTCGTTTCGGGTCGCGCGGATCGATCAAACAACGGTGGACATCGTAAAAGTGTTCCACCGGCCGATTCTTGTCGGCGAGCAAGCCCACGGTGTTCAACTCGCGCCAGCTCTTCCCCTCGTCGTCGCTCTTCAAAAACGCTCCCTGTTCGACGCAGGCGTAGATGGTGTGCGAATCATGCGG
>JACPFE010000673.1 GCA_016183145.1 Deltaproteobacteria bacterium
AAAAAGTTTCTTTAACCAAATTTGCCATTTGTTTATCGACAACTCTTGTACTGCTGATCAGAGAGACTCCACGCGAGTGCAACATCAACCGCGGGAGGTTTCTTTTATTTGTACGGGCGTGTCAAGTTATTTGGTGACGCTCGTTGTCCGCAGAGGTTACTATGATAGCGACGGTTGCGAAACAGAGGGAGCCGAATTCTGGTGGCTCTTGCCCAACTAATACTGATCCTTCCTTCTCGTCGTCGCTCCTCACGCCACGCTCCTCTCTCTAAACCCCGCCAGCTTTTTCTCGTCATAGCCGAGCGGTTTTAGAAACTCCACGTTGTGCTCACTCACTTCCGGCGGCGACGCGGGATGTTGAGTCTTGTCACCGCTGAATTCGAGGGGGAATTTCACCCTGCGGATGGACGGTTTCTTCATCGGCTCAGCGTCCCAGCTCACGAACTTCTCCAGGAACCAGCTTGTCCAGTGTTTCAATCAACTCCGGGACAAGCGGAAGGAGATCTTCCAATCTATTCGACTTTGCTCGCAGCACGACGACATCGAAAAGGCGCGTCCTCAAGTTTTGCTGCTTTGGTAGGCCCTTATCGACCGTGACCAAGGCATCGAACTGATCCGCCATCACGTCAAGCAGTGGTCCATCATCGAGGTCGCCCCAACCCATTTCGGGTGCTGTTCGGACCTCGTGGCCCAGCAACCGGTTGCCTAGCTGTCTTGGTACGCAAGAGTCGAGGAGAACTCGCACGCCGATAACCCTGCCGGTCTAGGCAGCTGCGGCTTTTGCTAACAGAGCAGACTTGGCAAGTTCGAGAACGGCGACCGCATGCTCACGCGAAACGCTGGGAAAATCTTTGAGGAAATCGTCCAGAGGGTCTCCGGCCTCAAGATATTCAATGAGCGTTTGGACGGGAACTCTAGTTCCGGCAAATACGGGAGTACCGCTTAAACGTTCGGCAGACGCCGTGATTAATGGATCGGGAAGAGGCATTTCATCCTCCGATTAAGGAAACCAAATATAGCACAGCCTCGCCCGAGTCGCTAACCGGCTCGCGAGAGTGATTCTCCAACGACTACGTCATACAGACGGAGACGCAATAAGCCGACCTTAGTGCTGCTCAGATCACGCCCTTCTCCTTAAACTCCGCAAGTTTTGCGTCGTCGTAACCCAGCGGCTTCAGAAACTCCGCGTTGTGCTCGCCCAGGTCCGGCGGCGCCAGCGGGTGGGGAATCTTGGTATCGCTGAACTCGTTGGGATATTTCACCGTGCGGATCGTCGGCTTGTCCTTGCGCTCGATCTTGATCTCCAAGCCCATATGTTTGATCTGGGGGTCTTCGAACACTTCGAGCAAGTTATAAACCGGCGTGTGCGGCACGTCGTTGGCCTCCAGTTGCTCCATCCAGTAGGCGCGCGGCTTTTCATTGAAGAATTCGGCGAACACTCGATTAAGCTCGTTATAATTCTTCCGGCGATTGGGCCGGGTGTTGAAGCGCGGGTCATCGATCACTTCTGGATGGCCCGCGGCCTCGCACAAGCCTTCCCAAAATTTTTGCGGCGAAGAGAGATGAATCGCGAAGGGCAAACCGTCCGAGCCGCTGAACGCGTAAGTCTGCGATTGCATCGGCCGGGTGTAGGGACCGGGGGCTCGACCGGTAGCCAGCGCATCAGTAGCCGGCGCGATCAAGAATGCCAGGATCGACCCCGCCATTTTGCCCTGGCGGCGATGGCGCCGAGAATGCCGATCGCGGCGAACATGCCGCTCAAGCTGTCGGCGTAATTCGGCCCGATGGGCCGCGGGTTCTTCGCATCCATGAGCACGCTCAACATGCCGCCGAGCCCCTGGCCGACGGTGTCATAGGCCGGCCGCTTGACGTAAGGACCCGTGGGGCCGGTGCCCGTGATCGAACAGTAGATCACGCCGGGATTCGTCTTGCTGACGGTGTCGTAGTCGATGCCGAGCTTCTTCATGACCCCCGGCCGGTAGTTGTCGAGCACCACGTCGGCTTTTTTGGCGAGCGCCAGAAAGATTCCTTTTCCTTCGGGAGTCGGCAAGTTCAAGGTGACGCTTTTTTTGCCGCGGTTGTAGGCCCAAAAATTCGGCTGATCGCCGCCGAGATCCCAACCCCGAAAGGGGTCGCCGCCATCCGGGTTCTCCACCTTGATTACCTCCGCCCCCATGTCCGAAAGTAGCATCGCGCCGTACGGCCCGGAAATAAAATTGCCCAGCTCCAACACTCTGATGCCTTCCAAACAGCCTCGCATCTTTCCCTCCTGAAGAATTTCCACCGCAGAGGCGCCGAGGACGCAGAGAAAGGATTATAGAGGTAACCCTCTGCGAACTCTGCGTCTCTGCGGTGAATGAATGAAATTTCGAATTCCTACCGCGGGGCCCTAGATAATGCCCTTCTCTTTGAGGTCCGCCATCGCTTTGTCATCGTATCCCAGCGCTTTCAAGAACTCGCCGTTATGCTCACCCAGCTCCGGCGGCGGCAAGGGATGGGGCGCGTTGGTGTCGCTGTAGTCCAGCGGAAACTTTACCGTGCGGATCGTCGGTTTGTTTTTGCGCTCGATCTGGATTTGCATTCCCATATGCTGCACTTGGGGGTCGTCG
>JACPFE010000656.1 GCA_016183145.1 Deltaproteobacteria bacterium
AGCGAAGGCAATGGGCCTGTGCCTTGGTCCGGCCGCCAGGCTGAGTTTGTACAGTGGACGCCTGGGAAAAATTCGAGCGCCGCGCCGAGCGCGGTACACGGCATTGAAACTTTTCGCCTCTGTGCCTTCGCTCCTCCAGGCTCACCCCTCGACTGACACAGTGTCGTGATTCTTCATCGGACCGTGAATAATCCGGGCTAGCGAGACACACGCATGCTGCCTGTGCGGATTTCGCTACGCCGAACAAATGATGTTGATCACCGCCTGGCGCTTTTCCACGGTCACCGCTTTGAGCCCGCGCTGGAGGGCCGGCATCACATCGTTGGGATCGGTGACTTTTTCGCCGTAGCCGTCGGCGACTTCCACGGCTTTTTGGTAATTCGAGATGCTATCGAGAAACGTGATCGGTTGGTGCGGGTTCTTGGCCGCGTAACCGTCCTTGTGTAATCCGACCGTCGCCCGGCGCACCGCTTGCCAACGCTGGTTGTTGAAAATCACCGTCAACACGGGCAGCTCCTGCTCGGCGCCGACATAATGCGCCGAGATCGGATTGCCGAACATATACGAGCCGTCGCCGTGAGTGCCGATGACGAGCCGGTCGCGGGCGGCGAGCTTGGCGCCCAGAGCGCAGCCCAAGCCGTGGCCGAGCCCCGAGGCGGCGCCGGCGTTGAACATGGTGGCGGGCTGGGAAATATCCATATGCTCTTGCAGCAGCGGCGACTCCTTGATCAATATCGTGTCGGCGCCTTTGAGCTCATTGATGCAGTGACTGATCCACGCCGGATGGACCGGCGTTTGCCCCTTGACCGAATCCAACTTCTTGCGCCAGTTCTCGCGCAACATCTTCCACCTCTCGGCCAGTGCCGCGCGGCGTTTGTCGATGCGCGTCTTCGCTTTGGCTTCGTGCTCGGCCATGGTTTCGTTGAGCACGTGCAAGCCTTCGGCCGTCGCGCAGGCGAGCGCGATGTCGCAAGGGTGCCCGCGCACCGGCACATAGCCATGCAGAGGGTCCGGGCCCATGTGAATGACCTTCGCGTCGTCGCGCACCTTATCCTCGGCGGGCAGCCACGGCACGGGGACATCGATCGCCAGAATCACGTCGGCGCCGTCGAGCAGCGGCTTTAGCTCATAACCGAGATTCATCGGGTGGTTGCTGGGAAGCGACATGTAGCGGTTACGGTACTGAACGACCGGGATGGCGTAGCGCTCGGCGAACTGCGCGAGCGCCGACCATGCTTTGGGATCTCTACCCGCCGAGCTGGTGATGATCAGCGGATTTTCCGCGCCGGCGAGCAGCGCCGCGACTTCATCGGCCGCGTCGCCGTTGGGAACAGACGGAGCCGCCGGATGCTGGCGCGACGGCGTCGTGTAAGTGAATTCCGCCATCGACTGCGCCAGCACCTCGCGCGGCAGAGAGAGATAGACCGGACCCATGGGCTCGCTTTTCGCGATGCTCAGCGCCCGGTCGACCACGGTCTCGAGCTGCTGGCTGTTGCGCAGCTCATAGTCCCACTTGACCGATTCGCGCAGCATGCCCGCCTGATCGAACATTTCCTGGGTCCAATGAATGTCGAGGCTGCGGTGTCCGGCCAAGCCCTCCTCATTGGTCGACGTGCGCCCGGCCGTGAACAGCATCGGCACATGGCCGCGCGCGGCGTTGAGTAACCCGTTTAATCCATTGGCGGTGCCGACGTTGACGTGTACCATGACCGCCTGCGGCCGCCCGGTCACCAGGAAGTAACCGATGGCCATGTGCATCGCGGTATTCTCGTGCGGACAGGTCACCGCGATGGGAACTTTCGTTTCCAAGACTTGTGCCTTCGCCAGTGCTTCGACGACGGGAGCGAAATCGGTCCCCGCGTTGGCGAACCAGTAATCGATTCCCCGGTCCGCAAGCAAAGCCATGTATGCGTCCGACACCGTGACGTTGTTGAGAGTGATTTTCTGCATATCTTTTGCCCCCTTTCTTCTCCTAGTTGATAGCGAGCGCTCCTACTAAGTGCAAGAGTTCGAAAATATTTGCTTCTTCCTGGCGTTCATTGCGCCTCAGCCCGACGCCGATCCGTGCTCTGGCGCCTTCGCGCAAGACCGTTGGGATTATTCTGCTACACGATCTATCTTTGAGGCGGAGACTATCGGATGAGGAAGCGTTATGTCAATCTGAAAACGATCCCCTCTCGTAGCAAAGCAATTCTGTCAGAGGATAACGGCGACGTGATGATGTCGAACGAACGTGCGGAACCGTTCTGGTTGGAGTTGGTCCGGTTGCCGACTGGATCGTGCTTGGAATGCCAAAATCAAAATATCGAAGCCTGGCACCACACTCTGGGACCATACATGGCACCACACACAGTTTTCACCTCCTCTTTCCCGATACCAGTGTCCAGAAGGCGAAGGTCTCAAGCGCAAAGGGGCCAAAGCCGAAGAAACCTAGCATTGGCATCTCAAAAATGTGAGGCATGTCAGGGACGGGGACTGTATAGAGCCATTTCGTGTAGGCCCAGTAGTTCCAGAACTCCCAAAAAAAGCCACAGATATACCCAGCGATAAGAAAAACGATTGTGTTTTGCAAATTACCTTCCTGCCAGTCGCGCAGGATGGAGGGACGGCCCAACCTGTCATTGATCGGATCAAGCAGAAAGAAAAGGCCGAGCCACGCGGACCAGAAGAAAAACTTCGGAAAAAGAAAAGGCAGGAGGGAGAGAAGGAGACCGAACAAAAAGATCAGAGAAAAGAGATGCCTGGTCGCGGGGATCAGGAGCGAGATTCTAACGCTCTTTCTCGACCCAATGAGAGCGCTCACCAGCGCCGCAGTCTCGTAGAGGGCCGGGATCACCGTCGCGAAGGAAACAACCTCCAGGGCTGTCTTTGCCCACCTTTCCGGTGGAGAGTTAATGTAGAGCCAATTTTGGATGACCAGGTTGTAGCATTCGAAGAGGTACCAGTATACGACGGAGAGCGGAAGCATCAGAAAAAATTCTCGCGGTCGACGGATCAGGGAATTGCCTTGAAGCCGATAATTTAATGCATCGAGAACCAGAATGTAGCCGTACCAAAAAAGCGGGAAAACGTATCGCGACCATGGAAGGATATGGATAAAACTCAACACTTCTCCCAGCAGGATGAGCCCGCCTCCAAGTGATCCCAGGATGGCCATGATGTCCTACGTTTGATTATACCTCGCCTTCAAGAATTCGGGGACAGTATACGGCAATTCAGCGATTGAACGATGTCAAACTTGGCCCCTTTGATTTAGAAAATCGACCACCAGTTTCGCGGTCTCGTCCGGCTTCTCCACGATGACACTGTGGCCGGAGGCGGGGATGATTTTTAGTTCGCTGCAATTCGGAAGTAGCTTGGCATAAGTCTCGCCGTGGGAGCGGGGCACGAAGTTATCTTTCTCGCCCCAGATGACCAGCGCCGGCGAAATAATCCGGTGCAGGCGGTTTCTTAGCGGGCGGTTGTAGAAGTAGGGCGGTCTGAAGCCGATGCGCGAGCAAAAGCGCAGCATTTGATAGCGGCGTAGCTCGTCATCCAAATTGCCCATTCCATCGGGGAATAGTTCTAAAGCGTTCGGCTGATTTGCGCTCGAAAAGAGCATTTCCCTGAGGCTCGCATAACTCGATCCGCGCTCCGGTTGCGCCATCATGAAAATATCGCCAATCAGCGCGCCTTCAACGAATAGTCCGGCGGCGCCGATCAAGACGAGCTTGCGAATCTTTTTCGGGTGGCGCGCAGCGATTTCGGCGGCGATCCATCCGCCGACGCAGCTGCCGACGAGGATGAATTGCGTAAGCTTCAGAGCGTCGAGAACTTCGAGATAGTGGAATACCACGTCGTCGATGGCATCGATATCCTTGTTCTCGTCGCTCTGGGCGCAGCCGGGATGGGCGGGCGCGATGACATGGGCGCGCTCGGCGAGGCGTTCGTGAAACGGCAGCCAACTTTCTTTAACGCCGTGCACGTCGGCGAAGCCGTGAAGATAGAGGAGCGGCGCGCCGCCGCCGTTTTCCAGAACCCAGACCTTGCGCCCGTTGATTTCTATGGTGCGACCGCTCATTAATGTCCCTACCCCCTCACCGTGGAGCCCCCTCACCCTATCCCTCTCCCCCACGAAGACGTGGTGGAGAGGGGAAATTTCTTGTCGGTTCGAGCCGACGATAAGCGAACTCCCCCGCCTTCCAGGCAAGGGTTTTTTAGTGGATCGCCTCCGTCGATTGCTCGGTGATGGCGTGGGGGAATTCTTTCGTGAATTGCTGCAACGAGTCGTGACGCAGAGCCGGCGCGACCTTTTCCGCGAACAGCTTCATGCTCTTGCGCGCCAGATGGTCCGGCATGTTGCCGAGCTGGAATTGAATCAAGAGATTTCCTACCTTCGCTTTTTCAATGAGCGCGCCGATGCGCCGGACTACGGTCTCCGAGCTGCCGACGATAATCGACTGCGACGCGTCCAGCTCTTCCCAATTTTCCACGTCGCCTAACAACTTGCGGCCGGGCTTGTAGCCGTTCAAGTACTCGCGCCACGCCGCCGTGGGGATATAGGGCACGCCCGGACCATAGGTGAGCTGGCGCCCCTCGCGGCGCAAATGACCCTTCAAACAATTTTTAAGAAAATACCAAACTCCTTCCTCGCACTCCTCGCGCGCCTGTCGATCGGTTTCGGCGACGTAGGTCGACATCAGGATGCCGAAGCGGAACGGGTGGTACTTGTCTCCATGTTTTTCCAGCACGGCGGCGAACTCCTGTTGCGCGCGATGGGTCTCGCCGCCGTGGCTGCGCGAAGAGAGAAAATAACAATAGCCGCGCTTCGCCACTTCGATCATCGTTGACGCGCTACGCGAGCCGGGAATCCACACCGGCGGAAACGGTTTCTGCAGCGGCCTCGGCCAGAGGTTTACGTAACGCAGCGGAAAGTAGCGTCCCTCGTGGGCGAACGGCCCATCCTCGGTCCAGGAGCGCACGATCAGATCCGCCGCTTCCCAGAATTTCTCCCGCGTATTCGCCGACGGCACGTCGTAGTTGAAGGTTTCCGGGCCGCCGCCCGGTGCGAAGCCAGCGATCAGCCGGCCGTTGCTCATCTGATCGAGCATGGCGTACTCCTCGGCGACGCGCATCGGGTTCATGTGCAGCGGCAAAAGATTGCCGAGGATAACGATTTTCCCGTGCGCCGTGCGCTGCGTCAGCGCCGAGGCGATCAAGTTCGGCGACGGCATCAGGCCGTAGATATTCTGATGGTGCTCGTTGAGCACCATGCCGTCGAAGCCAAGCTCGTCGGCGTAGGCCAACTGGTCGATATATTCCTGGTAGAGCCCGCGGGCCTTGGCGTTGTCCCACAGCTTATTGGGCACCGTCACCCAGCCGGTATATTCCTTCTCGTCAAAATCTTTATCGAGGTAAGGATAGGCCATGAAATGCCAGCAGAAGAGTTGCACGGGTTTCATCATTCACCTCAATCGACGACGTGGCGCTCGATCCGATCCTGGTCTTACGCCAACCGGTCGGCTTGCGCAACAGTCTGGATGGTGCGTTTCTTGACACTTAAGGTGCTGGATATGGAGCCGGTGGCGTGCGCCGGCCCGCCCAAGAAACCCGGCGAATCATGATCCCCGGAGTTTCTCGTTTCGAGTCCCGCGTCTCGAGTTGAAACTCTGGTTGTCTGCCCTAAACATCTGTCGGCGCTCTTGGACGAACTCCTTTCTAACCACGAAGCTCCTAGCGCGGCAAAGCGGCAACCAAAGATGAAAAAATAAATTTTACCACGAAGTGGGCCATGATCTTACGCTCGCCCGCCGAGAATGAAAATGGAGGGATTTCCTTCCACAGGGTGCCCTCCTCGACTCGTCATTCCCGCGCACGCGGGAATCCAGGTTTGTTGCGCCGAATTAGCCTGGATACCCGCTTTCGCGG
>JACPFE010000657.1 GCA_016183145.1 Deltaproteobacteria bacterium
CCCGGTGTGATGGCCCTTGTCGATGACGATGGCGCCATTGACGAGCACGTAATCGATACCCTTGGGATACTGCTTGGGATTGTCGTAGGTCGCCGTGTCGGCGACCGTATCCGGGTCGAACACGACGATATCCGCCCAATAGCCTTCGCGCAGCAAGCCGCGATCCTTGAGACCGAGCACCGCGGCCGGCATCGAAGTCATCTTGCGCACGGCATCTTCCAAAGTGAGAACTTTTTCTTCGCGCGTGTATTTACCGAGCACACGTGGATTGGTGCCGAAGCTGCGCGGGTGCGGCTTGCCCGGATATTTTTGGTTCAGCGCGCTGCCGTCGGACCCAATGGACACCCAAGGCACGCGCATGACGGTTTTCACGTCTTCTTCGTTCATTGTGTGATGAACACCGTGGATGAAACCGCCCTCTTCATAGATGAGATCGAAACAAGCGCTCACCGGGTCCTGCCCGCGAATCCTGGCGATCTCGGCGATGGTCTTGCCTTCCAGGCGCTTCAAGCTCTCGGTATCCAGGCGCGCGGCGACGATGCCCTCCCAGCCGCCATGCTCGTCGACGTATTGATTGAACTCGGGATCTTTGAGCACGCGCTCGCGAAATGAATTGCTTTTGAATTGCGAGATCGTCTCGTTGAGCGGCGCGTCCTGCACCCAGCGCGGAAAGAGCCGCCGCCACGGGTGTTGCATCGCCGTGTAGGGATATTGGTTCGCGGTGATCTCCAGGCCCTCGCGCCGCGCGTCTTCGATCTGCGCGATCACCTGGCGAATGCGCCCCCAGTTGGCCTTGGCGCGCAATTTAAGATGATAAACATGGACGGGAATGTTCGACTCCCTGGCAATGCGCAGCGTTTTGGCCAGTTCTTCCATCATGTCGAAACCCTCGCTGCCGACGTGGACTCCGTAGTAACCGCCATAGCGCCGCGCCACTTTCGCCATTTCCACAACTTCGCCGGGATATTCCGGCCCCTTGGCATGCCACGCCGCGGTGAGACCGAGCGCGCCCTCTTCCATCGCCTGGGCGACCAGACGATTCATTTTGTCCTGCTCGGCACCGCTGGCGGCCCGCTCGTCGAAGCCGCAAACGACGCGCTTGACCTGCTGCGGCGAGACTCCGGAGGCGACGTTGAGGGAGATGCCGCTTTTCATTACCGTGTCGAAGTAACCGGAAAACGTCTGCCAAGTCGTCTCGATGCCGTTTCGTTTGCGATGCTCCAGCCGGTACTCTTCAAGAATGGCGCCTTCCAGCGGCGCTACCGTCTGGCTCTCGCCGATGATGTCCAGCGTCACCCCCTGGCGCACTTTGCTCTCGGCGTTGCCGTCGGCGATGATCGGCTGGTCGCTATGGGTGTGCATGTCGATAAACCCGGGCGTGACCACGTAACCCTTCGCGGAAATCGCCCGTTGGCCGGTTTCCGGGTTGATCCTCCCCATGGCCGCGATTCGGCCGTCTTTGACCGCAACGTCGCCGTAGAACCAGGGATTGCCCGTGCCGTCGATCACTCTGCCGCCATGAATCACGATATCGAACTCAGCCATTTCGACCTCTCCCCGCTCAAGCTCACTCCAGCCCGTATAGCATCCCGATTGCCCCGCAACAAGATCGCGCCGGCCGTTTGTGCTCGTTGACAGTTTGTGCCGCTTGCGCAATTGCTCTGGAAGCTGAAAACATCCGGAGTCGGAAACTCCTCCCGCGAAGGCGCAAAGACGCCAAGTTCGGAAAGGAATTTATTTCTTATAACCTTTGCGCCTTAGCGCCTTTGCGGGAAATATTCCGAGATTCCGTTGTGGCTTCGCGGTGCTGGCGTCGAGACAGCCGGAGGTGAAATATGATAAGAGACAATAAACCAGGAGGCCCGATGATTCGACCCGAATTCAGGACGATCTTGACGGACCAGCGCGGCGCGGCGGTTATCCTTTGGAGTTGTTTCATGATCTCCGTCGTCATCTATATCGTGATCGCGCGCAACGTTCTCGACGATCCGAAATACGCCGCCGGTCTGTGGTTTGCGGAGAACGCCAGAATTGTTTTGTGGTTCCTCGCCGTGGTCGATCTCGGGTACTACGTTTGGTGGAAGCGGTGTTACCTCACTGAGGAGTCGATTCTCGGGGGCGCCAAGCGGGCGAAACTCTTTCGCGCCCTGGAGGGACACCAAGGACGGATCGAGGAACGCGCTGCCTCCGTGGTCTCGACCTACGTCACGCGCAAGATTGTGCTCTTCGCGATCCTCGAAGCCTTGGCGGTCTATGGATTGGTATTGGCGATCGTCGGCCGTTATCTTGCCGACCAATATATACTCTCGGCGCTGAGCTTTGTTCTCTTGGCGCTGGAGTTCCCGTCGGAAAAGCCCCTCGAAGCGCTGGTGCGCGAGGTCGAACAGGGCGGTTGAAATCGATCTGCGTCATTGGTGTGCCATTCGGGGATGGTGAAAGCCCCTCGGCTTCAAGCGAAGCACGGTGTCATTTCGAGGCAAAGCCGAGAAATCTTACAGTCAACGGACAAGACCCTTCGCTTTCGCTCAGGGTGACTCACCGATGGGAAGTAGCAGCGGGAGGTTATTGTCGGCTCCTAATCGGCCGGGGACGCACTTACCGCTTTGAAGCTGGGAGTGAGTCAGTTTTCGATCCGCCACTTTCCCCGTTTGGTGGGATGGCGCAGCGCCGACTGCAGGCGCCTCAAAAAAATACGCCTCGACATTTCCGTCGCGCCCAAACCCAGGAGATGTTCCGTCGTCATTTGAGCGTCGATAAAGTGGAATTTCCAATCGCTGAGCTTCTTCACGAGAACCGCCAAGGCCACTTTCGAAGCATCGGTCCTGCGGTGAAACATCGATTCGCCAAAGAAGGCCTTGCCCAAGGAAACGCCGTAGAGCCCACCCGCCAACTCCCCGCCGCACCAGGCTTCGACGGAATGGGCGTACCCTAAGCCGTGCAGCTTGATGTAGGCTTCTTCCATCTCCTGGGTGATCCAAGTCCCCTTCTGGTGTTCGCGCGGGACCGACGCGCAGCCTCGGATGACTTCCTCGAAAGCGCGGTCAAAGGTCACTTTGAAGACATCCTTTCTCAGAGTCTTGCGCAGGCTGCGCGAAACCTTGAAATCGTCCAGTTTGAGCACAAGGCGGGGGTCCGGCGACCACCAAAGAATCGGTTGATCGTCCGAATACCAGGGGAAGATCCCTAGCCGGTAGGCTTCCAATAACCTCTCGCTGGATAAGTCTCCGCCCACCGCGAGCAGCCCGCTCGGGTCGGCGTAATCCGGTGGTGGAAATATCGGTTCGTCTACCAGTCGGAAGATCGGCATAAAATGGCCAGTCGAATACGCCTATATTACTGTCTCACGGGATATTTTTCATCCCGGCGACAAATCGCTTGCAAAACCGCACTCTAGGGGACTATCTTGATGACGGGGGAAATCATGTTCAAGCGCATCGACCATGTCGCCATCCACGTCGCCGATCTTGACCGCTCGGTCGCCTTTTACGAGAAGCATTTCGGCTTCAAAAAATACTTTCAGCACGCCGGCGGCGGCGGGATGCAGATCGCCTACCTTAAACTAGGCGACACGGTACTGGAATTGACGCACA
>JACPFE010000658.1 GCA_016183145.1 Deltaproteobacteria bacterium
AAAGAGCCAGTTACATCACCGGGACGACGATTCAAATCGACGGCGGTTTAATACGGGGGATTCAATAATGGTGCACTTTGTCATTCAATGGGACCTGCCGGATCAGAAGGCCAACCTCACGATCTACGCCAACAAGGCAAAAAACGATTGGCTGCCGATAACGCTTTCGCATAAGGGCGTGATCGAGATTCGCAACTACCGTAATCCACTCGAAGTCACGCCTCATGTGGCCATCACCATCGATTTCGATACGCTGGACAACTGGCGCGACTATATCGACTCGCAGGATTACATACGCATCATGCGCGAGCTGCGCATCCTCGGTTGCAATAATTTCACTGTCAACGTCTGGGCGCCGTCGAAATATTTTCCCGAGTCGATGCGGCCGTAAACCGCCCTTCGGGCTAATCTCTGGCGTTCAAAACGTTCAAGCTGTTCAACCGCTCCGCTCTGTTCAAAACGTTTGAAGATTAGAACGGCTCCTACAATTTGAACGGTGTTGCGCTCCGCGCTACGCGATCGGATAGGGCCACACGTGCTGTAACCGTAGAATGAAAATGCCGTGGTTCTTATCGCTTAGATAGATGCAGCCGCGGCGGTCGACGAGCACGTCCTCGGATTGCGCCACCAGTTTGCTTGGTTTGGTGCCGACTCGCACCTTCGGATCGCTCGGGACGAAATAGGCGATTTCCTTTGGCTGGCGCGCGTCGCGGATGTCGTAAACTCGCAAACCGGCGTTGAAGTAGGTGAGGTAGGCGATATCGTCGCGGTCCTCCAAGCAGGCCTGATGATTCGGATGGTGGTGGTTATGGGGACCGAAGCGGCCACCTTTCTCATAGAAATTCTTCAGGCCGCTTTCCGGCGGCGGTTCGGGCAATGGGAAAAGCGAAATCATGCGCGGTTGTTTTTCGTCGCTGATGTCGACGATGCCGGCCAGGTTAAGATTTTCATCGCCGTTCTCGCGAATCGCCTCGTCGTTGATCAAGGCGATCTTGCGGCGCGGCAGCGGTAAGAAAGTGTGAATGCCCTGCGTGGCCGTGATGCCGCGGAAAGCGAGCTGGCTGATCATGCGTGGCTGCGCCATTTCCGAAACGTCGAGAATGATCCCGCCGCCGTCGCCGTAGGAGAGAAAAGCACGGTTGCCTTCGATATGCGCCGGGCCATGACTGGAAAATTTCAATCCGGGTGTCGGAGCGGCTTGCTCGGGTAACGAAAAGCGGCCGACCTCTTGTGGCTTGGTCGGGTCCGAGATATCGACGATGCGATAGATTTTCCCAGTCAAGCCTGGCGCGCCCGCGGCGGCGTGCACGAGGTTGCCCCCATCGTAGAAGTTTCGATGGGTTCCCGTGCTGCCGGTTTGAAAATGGCCGATCCGGCGTGGCTGGGTCGGCTCGCTCACATCGAAAATAAAGAAACCTTCGGCAAACGGTTGGCCGTCATTGCCGCCCCAACCCGGCGCGATGCGCTCCAGCGCCGTGATCATCTTGCCCTCGGCCACCTGAATCTGAATCGTCCAGGTATTTTCCGGTCCGGCAACGAACGTGCGAAACTCCGGCGCCGCCGGATCCGTGACATCGAGCACGCTCCAGCCGCGGTGCCAGAGATGCGCGACGTAGAGATACCAGCGGTTGTTAATCTCCTGCATTGCCAGCTTGAAAGCCGGCCTGCCGTTCAAGTCGTGGTAGCCGACCGGTTCGACGTTGTTAGCGAAATACCCTTGGGGAATTTTTTGTGCCATATCTATCGCCTCACTGTTACGCCGATCTGATCGCAATGTTTTCGCACCGGACACTGGCTGCAGAGGGGCGAAATGGGCCGGCAGAGGTGCTGGCCGAAGCTGACCAGGAGGTCGTTGAATTCAATCCAATACTTCTTCGGAAGCTTGTCGCGGAGCGCGAATTCGGTCTTTTCCGGCGTCTTCGTTTTCACGTAGCCCCAGCGATTCGATATGCGATGCACATGCGTGTCCACGCAAATGCCGGCTTTCCTATACCCCAGCGTTACCACGAGATTCGCGGTCTTGCGTCCAACGCCGTTGAATTTCAATAGCTCGTCGATGGAATCGGGCACTTGACCGGCATAACGGTTGATTAACGTTCGGCAAATCTCCAGGATGTTGTTTGCCTTGGTCTTATAGAAACCGACCGGATAGATGAGCTTTTCGATTTTCTTCGCCGTGAGGTTCAGCATCGACTCGGGCGAATCGGCGAGAGCGAACAGTCGGTGTGAAGCTTTTGCCGTGGTCGCGTCCTGGGTGCGCAGGCTCAAGATACAGGAGATGAGCACTCTGAACGGGCTCTGGTAGGTCTCTGCCATCAAAGTCACGATGGGCGTTTCCCACTTGGGCACTTCCCGGCGCAAAATCTTTATGGCTGAATGAATGTCACGGTCCTTCACGGTGCTAGTCTTTTCCCCGCCGATTGGCTAAATTAAAGACGGTTCATATCACAGATTTCAATCGGGTTAAAAGTTTCTCATTCCATGCTCGCCGATAGAATCGCCAACGCGCTCAAGTCTCACTCGCCCCGAACAATCTCGGGCGTCGGTTACAAACCGGCGGCGGTCTTGATACCCATACAAGAAAAAAAAGACGGCGACTACCTCGTGCTCACCCAACGGGCCGATCACTTGAATCATCACAGCGGCCAGATCGCGTTTCCAGGCGGGCGCGTGGACGATTCGGACGCCGATGAAATGGACGCGGCGCTGCGCGAGAGCCACGAAGAGATCGGCATTCATCCGCGCGACGTGCGCGTGCTCGGCCGGCTCGACCAGATCGATGCGGCCTATGGCTATCGCGTGACGCCGTTCGTCGGCGTCATTCCCGCACAGTATGATTTTCGCTTGAATCCGGCCGAGACCGCGGCGGTCTGTTCGGTGCCGATCGCCGCGTTACTCGAGCCGGCCAACTTCGTGGTCAACGATTATCTCTCGCCGCGCGGCCAGCCGAGTTATCACTTTTACGTCAACGGCTGGGATGTCTGGGGGGTCACCGCGCGCATCCTCGTGCAATTCTTGGAGCTGGTCTATGATTTTAAGGTTAAGCGACCGTGATCGGATGAAATTCGTCATCGCGTTTTTCTCCTTGCTTACGGCCTGCGCGCCGGTGCCGCGCTTTTATCTTCAATACGGCAGCGATTTTAAGCAGAGCGACTTGGAGAAAATGCTCGCCGAGAATCCCTTACCGCCGGGAGAAAATATCAAGGTCATCACCCTCGGCCAGGGGCCGGCGGCAAGCCATCATGTCGTGCAGATCCGCGATCGCGAAACCCCACAGGTGCATAAAACCCACGACGCCACGGTGATAATGCTGAAGGGCCAG
>JACPFE010000659.1 GCA_016183145.1 Deltaproteobacteria bacterium
AAGGCAAAGGGCAGGGAGCAAAGGAGCAAATGACAGCGATCAGAAGTCAGAGGTCAGTTGCCAGCAAAGTCAGGAGAAATACCGTGAGGAAAAAAATCTTTTGTCTTGCACTTGGCGCGATGCTCTCTGCACTTAGCTTTTCGGTCGAGGCGCAGCAGACGGGAAAAATTCCCCGGATCGGATATCTGTCGTCGCTCTCTGCCTCTTCGGATTCCAGTCGGAACGACGCATTCCGACAGGGACTAAAGGAACTCGGCTACGTCGAGAAAAAGAACGTCGCTATTGAATACGAATTTGCGCAAGGGAAGCTCGACCGGCTTCCCGACCTAGCGGGAGAGTTAGTCCGTCTAAAAGTTGATGTCATCGTTGTCGGCGGATCTACCGCAACACGAGCGGCGAAGAATGCCACCAAGCTGATCCCCATCGTCATGATTAATGTAACCGATCCTGTTGTGCTCGGGTTCGTTGTGAGCCTCGCGAGGCCTGGAGGAAACATTACCGGGTTGTCCAACTTGGCACCCGAACTGGGCGGGAAACGATTGGAACTTTTAAAGGAGATTGTTCCACAGCTTTCCCGGGTGGCAGTCTTGGGGGATCCGAACAGTCCAGCCTATGGCCCGCAGCTCAATGAACTTAAGCTTGCGGCACGAGCGTTGGGTCTGCAGCTTCAACCCGCGGAAGTGAGAGGCCCCGGCGACTTGGAGAGCGCTTTCTCGGCGATGATCAGGGCTCATGCTGGCGCTCTCATGGGGCTGCAACAACCTACGATAGATATTCTCCGAGAACGGATAATTGATCTCGCCGGCAAGAACCGGCTGCCGGCGATGTATCCGAACAGGGAAAATGTGGAGGCGGGCGGTCTCATCTCCTATGCCGCAGATATTTCCACGATGTTTCGCCGCGCAGCTACTTACGTGGACAAAATCCTAAAGGGAACTAAGCCAGCCGATCTTCCAGTCGAACAACCGATGAAGTTCGAGTTGGTCATCAATCTGAAGGCAGCGAAGCAGATCGGACTAACGATTCCGCAGTGGACGCTGATGAAGGCGGATAGGGTGATTAGATGACAGTACTGAGTAATGAGTGCTGAGGACTGAGTTGGGGAAGCGGGGAGCTCAGGACTCATTACTCAGGACTCAGCACTTTGCTGATGAGGAGTAAAAAGTAACGGGTAAGGCGACAGGCACAAATCCGGAATGGTGAAGATATGCCGAATAAAATCTTGATCGTCGACGACGAGCCGTTCAATCTCGATCTGCTGGAGCAGGAGCTGCAAGACCAGGGCTATACGATTGAGCGGGCCGGGGACGGGGCGGAGGCGCTGGAAAAAGTGCCTTCCTTCTTGCCAGATGTGATCCTTCTCGATTATATGATGCCTAACATGAATGGCCTGGAAGTCCTCGGACGGCTGCGCAAGGACGAGAAGCATAAAGGGATTCCCGTGATTCTGCTCACCGCCAAGGCGACGCAGGAAGACAAGATCCGCGGCCTGGACGCGGGGGCGGACGACTACGTGGTCAAACCGTTCGACTCCTTCGAGCTGATGGCGCGGGTGCGCGCGATGATACGGATCAAGGAGATGCACGATTTATTGGAAAACTGGAACCGCGATCTCGCCGACAAGGTCGCGCGCCAGGTGGAAGAGCTCGAGCGCGTCAAGCGGCTCAAACGCTACCTTTCGCCGCAGATCGCCGAAACCATTCTGAGCGAGGACGAAAGCCATTTCAAAAGCCACCGCCGGGAAATTACCGTGGTGTTCCTCGACCTGCGCGGCTTTACCGCCTTTTCCGAAAGCGCCGAGCCGGAGGAGGTCATGGAAGTGTTGCGCGGCTATCACGCCGAGATGGGCAGGCTCATTTTCGAATTTGGCGGCACCCTGGAGCGCTTCGCCGGCGACGGCATCATGATTTTCTTCAATGATCCGGTGCTCTGTCCAGACCACACCGAAAAAGCGGTTCGCATGGCGCTCGACATGCGGCTACGGGTGGCCGAACTGCGCAAGGGGTGGCTGAAGAGGGGTTATGATCTGGACCTGGGCATCGGCCTGGCCGCGGGCTACGCCACCCTGGGGAATATTGGCTTTGAGGGCCGAATGGACTATGGTGCCATCGGTAACGTGACCAACCTCACGGCCCGGCTGTGCGGCGAGGCTACGGGAGGCCAGATCCTCGTCGATCGCAAAACTCTGAGCCGGATCGAAGATCTCGTTGAAGTCGAGCCGCGCGATGAACTAACCCTGAAGGGTTTTCCGCGCCCGGTGGCGGCCTTTAACATCTTGAAGATAAAATAGGGCGGCAATGGCGGAAAAATCGACTATGAAACCGCCCCGCTTTCGCCTCGAGTTCTGGGGCGTGCGCGGGAGCTATCCGACGCCGGATAAGACCACGCTAGCCTACGGCGGCCATACTTCCTGCGTCGAAGCGGCGGTCGGCGCACACCACCTGATCTTCGACGCCGGCACCGGTATCATTCCCCTGGGCAAGAAATTCGCCAACGGCCGCAGCGGGCCGCAGCATTTAAACCTCTTTCTCAGCCACACCCACCATGATCACGTCTTTGGCTTTTACTTTTTCGAGCCGCTGTTTCGCCCCGGTAACCGCATCTGCGTTTTCGGACCGGGCTCGCCGGAAATGTCGCTTCATGACACATTGCGCGCGGCCATGGAGCCGCGCTTTTTCCCGGTCAAACTGCAGGATATCAACGCCAACAGCAAATTCTATTCGCTGCAAGGCGGCGAGCGCATCGCTCTGCGCGACTCCCGCGACTTGCCGCGGGTGGAGCGCGGCGCCGGCGGGGAGGCGGGAAACGGCGTCACGATTTTAGTGAAAAAGAGCAAGGCTCATCCCAATGGCGTGCTGCTCTATCGCATTAACTATCGCGGCAAGAGCGCCGTCTATGCCACCGACGTCGAACAGAAGAACGGCGGGCACCCTGATATCGTTCATTTTATCCGCGGCGCGGATGTGTTGATCCACGATGCGCAATATCTCAACCGCGAATATCACTCCGCCACCAACCCGCGAAAGGGCTGGGGGCACAGCACGGTGGAGCGGGCCGCCGAGGTGGCGAAGAGAGGCGCGGTGAAACGCTTGATTCTATTCCATCACGAGCCGACCCATGACGACGAAACGATAACCGCGATGGAAAAGCGGGCGCAGGGCATCTTCCCGGCGACCACCGCCGCCTACGAGGGAATGAAACTGGATCTATTTCGACTGCGGTAGCCGAGGAGCGAAGATGTTGACAAAACTCGTCGTGATGGCGCTTTTTCTGCTGGTTCCGACGGCGGCGCAAGCTCAGCCTAAAATCGCGCGCATCGGTGTCCTGATCCCCGCGCTGGATCGGCCGCAATCTCAATCCATCAAAGGGCTCAGGGAGACGCTCAAACAGCTAGGATTCGAGGAGCGGAAACATATCATTTTTGAAATTCGCAACGCCAAAGGCGACCGCGCCAGCTTGGAACCGGCGGCCAAAGAACTGGTGGGGCAAAAAACCGATGTCATTTTTACCACCGGCACCCGGGCGACGCGGGTGGCGACGTCCGCCACGCGCGATCTTCCCATCGTTTTTATCCATCCCGGCGATCCGATCCGGTTGGGTTTGGTAAAGAGCCTTGAGAGGTCCGGCGCGAACGTAACCGGAGTGGGCGCCTTCGCCTCGGAAACCACCGAAAAACGGATGGCGATTCTAAAGGAGATCATCCCGGAGCTGCGGCAAGTCCATGTCTTTTTCGATTCCAACGACCCCTTCGCCCGCGAGAACTTGGGAATTGCTAAATCGGCGGCGGCGAAGCTCCGCCTCGACATCGTCGAGCACGGCGTCAAGTCGGCCGATGAATTGAAATCGTCGGTGGGTGGACTCCAATACGTAAAGAACGAGGCGATATTCCACATGCCGGACGACCTGGTGGAGAGCGAGGCTGATTTTCTGTTCGATACCGTGAGAAAAAAGAAGCTGCCGACGATGTTTAACGAGGATTTCTGGGCGATCCGAGGGGCGCTGGCCGCCTATGGACCCAGCTACAGCGAGATGGGACGGCAAGCCGCCCGCCTCGTCGAGGCGATTCTAAAGGGACGAAAACCAGAGGCTCTGCCGATTCAGCGCGCCAAGAAGTTCGACCTGACGCTCAACTATCGAACCGCCAACTTTATCGGCGTCAGCCTCTCCCAGGAGATGATTAAAAGGGCGGATCGAGTCATCCGCTAGGCGAGGATGCTCATGGCAGCACTGGCGGACATCATACGAGGCATCCCGATTTTCTCCAGCCTCTCGCGCGAGGACATCGCCAAAGTGCTCGGCAAGATGGAGGAGATCTCCTTCGGGCCGGCGGCAACGATTTTTTCCCAGGGCGACAAAGGGGACGCCTTCTATCTGATCAAGGACGGCACCGTGCAGGTCGTGCTGGAAAGCGCGTCCGGCCGGTCGGAACCGATCGCCGTTCTCGGACCGCAAAATTGGTTCGGAGAAATGGCGCTGCTCTCGGGCGAACCGCGTTCGGCGACCATCGTCACGGTCAAGGAAACCACGCTATGGAAGCTCAGCCGGGAGGCTTGGGATGAATTGATCGAAAAGCACCCCTCCTGGCTCTTGCAGTTTTGCGCGATGCTGAGCAAGCGGCTCTCGCGCGCAGACCAGCAATACTCCGCAGGGCGCGACGCCTTCAACTCGTTGGCCGAGGAGTTTTATGATTCCATATCCCCCGCACAACAAGAATTTTTTCGCCGCGCCAGCCTGCTGAACGAAATCAACACCCGCAACGCCGACGACATCCTCGATACCGCCGGCGCAACGCTATGGCTTGCGGATTTCGACAAGCAGCAGTCTCCGCTGATCCGCCACCTCGGCGCAGAAAGCTATCAGCTGCACGACTTCTTCAAAGATTTCTTACATGACAAGATGCTCGAGGTGGAAGGGAAAGAAGGAAAACCGCAGCTCCACCGGCAAATCGCCGCGCGCTACGAAACGCTTGGCGACTGGCAACAAGCGGTCCAGCAATATATGGCGATCCAGGAGTGGTCCAGCGTGAGCCGGGTCCTGGCGGCACAGAACGACGAAAGGCTCAACGACTCCGCCCCGTTCGTGAAGGATGTGTTAGAGAGCATTCCGCCGGATCATTTTTTTACTGATCTACAATTGATCCACCTGCAAGCGATGATCTTCACCCAGCTTGGTG
Organism: Deltaproteobacteria bacterium; assembly: GCA_016183145.1. Taxonomy (GTDB): domain Bacteria; phylum Desulfobacterota; class Binatia; order UBA9968; family UBA9968; genus JACPFE01. The sequence continues at coordinate 5,174 of JACPFE010000659.1, forward strand.
ACTTGCCGGCGGCGGTCAGAACGTACAAGTCAGGGCTCGCGCGCCGAGCCCAGGGGGTTCTCGGTGCCGATGTGATCGCCCGCTACATGGGCATGGCCGACGCGTTGGCGCAAAGAAAAGAGCATGCCCAGGCGTTAAACGTCTTGCGCGGCGCGCTCAATCTCGCAGAGCGCGAATCCGCGAGTGGAGATCAAGCCGGGTCTTTCATGAACTCGAAAACCGCCTTCGAGATCTCTCTCTCGCTGGCCGGCGAGAAAACCCGCGCGCTCCTTTCACGGCTCCTGGGAATTTCCGTCAATCTGCGTCAATCGAGCTCTCGAAGCCGCTGGTTGGGAGGCCTGTTTGGTCTTGGCGTCTGGGCTTATCTTTGGTTCGGGCAACCCGATATCGGCCTGGACGCCAACGGCAATAAACTTCTCGGGCTGTTGTCCCTCACCTTGATCTACTGGATCTTTTGGGTCTTGCCCGATTATGCCGTCGCGCTCATTTTCGGCTTGGGATTGATCCTTACCCGTTTAGCCTCGCCGGATACCGTCATGGGAGGGTTCGCAAGCACGACTTGGTTCATGACCCTGGGAGTGCTGGGAATCGGCGCGGCGATCACCGGGTCCGGACTCTTTTATCGGCTCTCGCTCCATCTGGTCCGCCTCTTCCCTCTTAGCTTTTACTGGCAGATCATCGCCACGGGGACAATGGGAGTCGTGGTGATGGCCCTGATTCCCCAGCAGACCGCGCGCACTTCGATCACCAGCCAGATGCTCATGAACCTATCCGAAAGCCTCGGCTACAGAACTCCCTCCAAAGCCTCCACCGGCCTGTTCGCGGCGAGCTTCCTTGGCTTGGGACAGCTCGGCTTTCTCTTCCTGACCGGATCGACCACGAGTCTGATCGCCTGGGGTCTGCTGCCGGCCGACGTGCGCGAGCAGTTCACTTGGGGTTATTGGTTCCTCGCCGCATTGCCGCCTACTTTGATCGTGATCTTCGCGTTGCTGATCTGCATCGTGCTGCTCTACAGGCCGGAGGTCCAACCGATCATTTCTTACAAAATGGTGCAGACACAGCTTGATGTCTTGGGACCGCTGTCACACAAAGAGTGGATCAGCCTCGGCGTTCTTTGCTTTACCATAACTGGATGGCTGACGACTGCCTACCATGGCATCGACAGCGCCTGGATCGCGCTGATTGCCTTCACGGTTCTCGTCACCACCAGCGTTTTGGACCCGGCGACTTTTCGGAGAGCGATTGATTGGGAGCTGCTTGTCTATATGGGCGTGACTCTCAGTATTCCCGCGCTACTTACCCGCGCAAGAATCGATCAATGGCTGGTCGAGTTGATTTCCCCCATGATTCTTCCGTTCCTGAATATTCCGGCCCTGTTCTTTATCATCATCGCGATTTTAACCTACCTGCTCAAGCTCTTCTTTACGAGCTTTCTTACCGTAGTGACGCTTTGCGTCGCGCTGCTCCCCTTGTCCGTCGATATCGGCATGAGCCCATGGGTTATAGCGATGATCGTTCTGATGGCTTCTGAAGTTTGGTTTTTCCCCTTTCAGGTGGATTGGCACACGCTCGCCTATTCGACATCGGAGCGAAAGGGGTTTAGCTATCCGCTCATGTGCCGGGTCAATCCCTTTTACGCGCTTGCCTATATCGTAGCCTTGGTCGCCGCCATTCCGTATTGGAGATATTTGGGACTGATGGGGTAGCGTGGATCATTCATACCAAGCCGCAAGCGAATGGGGTCTTCTTTCGCTTGTGCCCAACTTCGTACCGTAGTGCAATTTGCAGCCGTCGCCGGCCCGCAATACAATCCTGCCAAACGTAACACTGACTGTTGGGAAAACAAGGAGGGACTCACTATGGCACTGACCGTAAAAAAGATCGTGCTCTGGCGCAAAGAGGTTGAGAATCGGGCCGGTGTTCTTGCCAACGCCCTTGCGCCGCTTGCCCATGCCGGCACAGACATCCATGTGGTGATGGCCTATCGCTTTCCGGGCCAGGAATCCAAGGCCGCAATTGAATTTTATCCGGTTACCGGGAAGAAGTCCGTTACTGCGGCCAAGGAAGCAGGATTCCATGCGTCATTCATTTCGGCTCTCCTGGTTGAGGGTGATAACCGGGCAGGCCTTGGCTACGCAACCGCGCAGGCCATTGCCAATGCGGGAATCAATATAGATTTTCTTGTGGCCCAGGTGGTAGGGAGAAAATACTCAGCGGTCTTTGGGTTTGAGTCTGACGCAGACGCCGCAAAGTGCGCAGCGATAATACGAAAGGCGGGTGCTGCGAAGAAAAAATAAACTCGATATAGTTCGCAAGAAGCGACCCGCATGTGCCCGTCTTGCAGGGCTAAGGCCTGATTTACTATTCTTGGTGCGATTTAGTGGCTGGGGATTCTACTAGGGGGGATAGATGATCCCGGCTCGCCAGAGCCCTTTACGGGTTTCAATCAAAGATTAGCAACGGGTGGGAGCGCGAACAGGAAGGAAAAGTTTCCGGTAGCGGAAAGCCTCCTGATGTGTGTTTGATTATGGGGAGCCGCGCGCAGGAATGATTAGGAGGAAAATTCAATTGAGTCCTGAAGCCTTGCTTGCGAGATCATAACGAGTAAAATCTGAAGCCCGCTGAGTTTATAGCAAATGAACAGGTTTGTATTACTATTAATGCTGCTTTTGTTGGCAGCCGTACGGCCGGGAACGCCAGCCGAAGAAACCTCGGCAAGGAGGGACAATATGGAGTTAAAGAGTCCGGCATTTAGCAACGGGCAAGCCATCCCGTCCAACTATACCTGCGATGGAAAAGATGTTTCTCCACCACTTATATGGACAGAACCACCTCCTGGAACGAAGAGCCTTGCTCTTATAGCCGATGATCCTGATGCCCCGATGGGTACCTGGGTCCACTGGCTTATATATAATCTGCCGCCCACCACACGGCAGTTGGCCGAGGGGCTGCCGACCGCTGGGCGATTACCGGACGGAACACTCCAGGGGAAGACCGATTTTGGTCGGACAGGTTATGGTGGTCCATGCCCGCCAAGCGGGACGCACCGCTACTTTTTTAAGCTTTTCGCGTTGGATGCTGTGCTTTCTCCACCGCCTGCGCCTAATGCGAAGCAACTGAATGCTGCCATGAAGAGTCATATTCTCGCGGAAGCCCAATTGATGGGTACGTACCGCAGAAAAGGCCGATAGCCTGATTAAAAAGGGGGCAGTCAACTTTTTCTTGCCCGAAGATTCCTCATTATGGGATATCTCATCAAGGCAGGACTAGGTGAGATGTAGTGGTCGCTCGGAGATAACGGGATTGAGTTAAGCGACGCTTAAGTTGTCTTCTCTTGAGTCAGGTTTGTTGGATTTCTTTCAAAGAAAAAAGGCAGCTATGAAAAATTAGGAACGACGGATCGGCCACGTTTTCAAACTGCCACCAAAACTGCCGCCAGGCGAGTGCGGTTGGAAAGGAGAATTGTGTAAGTGCTTGAAATTGAATGTGGCCAGGGACGGAGTTGAACCGCCGACACGAGGATTTTCAGTCCTCTGCTCTACCGCCTGAGCTACCTGGCCAGAAGTTTGGAAAGTGCAATATTGCTCAAAAGGCGTGGAGAGTCAAGATTTCCCAACAGATTTCCGTCTATCACGCGTGGATTTCTTCCACTTGCCGCTCGACAAAATCGATGACTTGGGTTTCCAGCCGCACGCCGTCGAGCGCGTTAATCTCCTGAATTCCGGTCGGGCTGGTGACGTTGACTTCGGTGAGAAAACCACCGATCACGTCCAAGCCGACGAGGTACAACCCATCGGCGATAAGCAGCGGCGCGAGCGCCGCGCAGATCTCGCGGTCCCGCTCCGTCACTTCAGTCTTTACGCATTGCCCGCCGACATGGATGTTCCCGCGCGTTTCGGTCTCGAGCGGGACTCGCAGCACGGCTCCGAGCGGCCTGCCGTTCAGCATGATAATGCGCTTGTCGCCCTGCCGAATCTCGGGCAAGTAGCGTTGTCCCATGATGAGCTTGCGGCCGTTGTCGGTGGCGGCTTCCAATATCGCATTGGTGTTTCGATCGGCTTGATTGAGATAGAAAACCCCGCTGCCGCCGCAGCCGTCCAACGGCTTGACGATCATCTCGCCGCCGAGCTCCGTCATGAATGTTTTTAGCCGCTCCATGTCGCTGGCCACGAGGGTTTGCGGAATTTGCTCCGGAAATCTTAACGCGTAGAGCTTTTCATTGGCCTCCCGCAGCCCTTGCGGTTTGTTCATCACGAAGCATTTCCCTTCGTCCACCAAACTTAACAGGTGGGTGGCGAAGATGAACTTCATGTCGACGGGCGGATCCTTGCGCATGAGGAGCGCATCGAAATCCTCCAGCGCGCCGGTCATATAATCGCCCAGATCGTAGTGCGGCGTGGCGCGCGCGACCTGGAGCCGGCGGAAGCGGCCACGCGGCGTGCCGCCGCGAATGAAAAGATCGTCCAGTTCCATGAAATAGACTTCATGGCCGCGCTGCTGCGCTTCCAACATCAGGACAAAGGTTGTGTCCTTGTCGATGTTGATCTTTTCTATGGGATCCATCACGACCCCGATTCTCAGGGTTTGCATGTGGCGCCTGATTACTCTCGCTTACTAACCTCGAATCACCCAGGTGCAGGCCAGGCAGTCATGCCAGGCTCTTTTTTCCCGGCTCCAAAGAACCCATAGAAAACCCAACGCGAGAGGAGCAAGGCCGACGGTTGCAAGCCAGCGCAGAAAC
>JACPFE010000694.1 GCA_016183145.1 Deltaproteobacteria bacterium
ACTGTGGACCTCCCTCAGGTGCTCGGTGCGCTTTTGACAGGGTCCACATAGCAGGGTAATAAGGGGGCAAAATGATTTTTTAACACAATCTCGAAAATGACCCCATTCACTGGAGAAAAAATCCGTGAAGCGACGACCAAGAAAATCCAGTGCGCGCAAGCGCGCGCTCGCAATCGACGTCCACGCGCACTTTGTTCCCGAAGAGTATCTGCGGCTCGTCGATGCGGAAGGAAAACCCCACGGCCTGCGCCTTCAGCCTGGTCCGAACGGACCGTTGATCCTGATCGGCCAGGTGCCGATTGGTCCCATCACCGCACCCTACCACGATCTTGACCTGCGCCTAAAAGAAATGGATGGGCAGGGTGTGGCCGTTCATGCTCTTTCACTGATGCCACCGATGGCCTACTGGGGGGATGGCACTCTCGGACTTCGGCTGGCGCGGCTCGTTAACGATGCGATGGCCGAGGCGTGCCGGGCGTATCCCAAACGGTTCGTTTTTCTCGCCACGCTCCCGATGCAAGATTCTGAAGCTGCCGTTGACGAAGTGAATCGCGCGGTGACTCAGCTCGGCGCCCGCGGCATCTATCTCGGCACCAACGTGCGCGGTAAAGAGCTGGCTGATCCCTCATTCCTGCCGGTCTTCGAGCGCATTGACGCGCTCAGAGTTCCGATCTTTCTCCATCCCCTGAACGTCATCGGGGCCGAGCGGCTGACGAGCTACTACCTGCATAACCTGCTGGGAAATCCATTTGACACCGCAGTCGCCGCGGCCAATATAATCTTTAGCGGCCTCCTCGATCGGTTTCCCAAGCTGGAGATTTGCCTGCCGCACGCCGGCGGCGCTCTTCCCTATCTCATCGGTCGTCTGAACCACGGGTGGAAGGTGCGACAGGAGTGCAAAGCGCTAAAGAAGCCGCCGTCGAGTTATTTGAGACGCTTCACCTACGACACCATCAGCCACGCTCCGGAGTCGCTCAGCTATCTCATCGATCTTGTCGGCGCCGACCATGTGCTGATGGGAAGCGACTACTGCTTCGATATGGGCTATGAGCGCCCGGTTAAAGTCGTCACCGCCCTCAAGCTCAGCCGCGGTGACCAAGAAAAAATTCTCCGCGGCAACGCTGCACGCCTGCTTGGGCTCAGCTAGACCTCAAAAGCAGACTTCAACCAGATCGGGACGCAGGTGGTGAATTTGGATTCGGTTGGTTTCGCCTCATTCCGAGTTTGCCCAACCGGCATTCTTCGCCGGGCAATGCGGGTCACCTAATAGACCAATGTAGACCAGTCGCCTGGCTTGTACTGTCTACGGCAACGCCGTATTATGAGCAATGTTCGAGTTCATCGAGACGCCTTTCTTCACTAAAGCCATTGAGCGATATCTCGATGATGACGACTATGCGAAGCTCCAAGCCTACCTAAACGAGCATCCCGAGGCCGGTGCAATCGTCTCTGGTTCAGGGGGCGTTCGCAAAATGCGGTGGGCGGCGGAAGGTCGAGGCAAGCGCGGCGGGCTGCGGGTGATCTATTACTTGTTGCGTGCGCGCGGTCATATATGGATGCTTACCGTCTACGGAAAGAATGTGCGCGAAACCATACCCGCGCATCTTCTGAGGCAAATGAAGGAGGCCATTGACGATGCGAAAGATGACTGAAAAACAGTTGGCGAAGTGGGAAAAGAGCCGCAATATCGGTCAAGAGATCCTTCAGGGTATTCGAGACATCAAGGCGGGCCGAGTCGGGCGGCGCTATACGGTTGGCTCATACCCAATTGTGCGTGCCCGCGAGAAGTCCCGTTTGTCTCAGGCCAAATTCGCAGCGTTGCTTGGCGTTTCCGTTCGCACGCTGCAAGACTGGGAGCAGGGGCGCCGTGAACCGAATGCCGCGGCGAAGACCCTAATCAAAGTCGCGGAGCTACATCCAGCGATATTGCGCAAGATTGCAGCATGATTGAAACTGGGTCTAAACCGTTGGGCCGAGAAGGACCCGGCGGACCGCGCCTCTCACCCGAAACCTTGACCTTGTAACTAATACAAACGTATTAAGTAACGTTACCCACTCGGGGAAGAAAGCCTTCGGACCGGAAGCAATGGGCTTCTACCTTGAAGGCCACCCGCGCCAACCCCTTAGGCTGCTTATTCCAACGGTCTGGGCCTGGAATGATCTTCACGTTCCTATGCTCCCGGTTCCTCAGACTTCCTTCCCCTCGCCAAAATCCTTATGTAGCATCAATAATGACGTTTGTATTAGATTGTATTCTCCTACGAGACAATTCCTCCGCTTATTTTGCCGTGGGTCTACTTGATCGGTCTTACAATAGTCGATGTCGAATTTTGGATTCAATCCAAAATCGGCAGTTCGAAGATGCCTCAGTTCCCCAACGGAAGGCTGACCAGTTGGTTGCGCTCGGCTGAGAGGTCGGCGGCCAGAGGTCACTTCCATCACCTGCCGCGCCTGCTCGGGCGTGACGAGCATCGGGCGATCGAGAGCCACGGCTTCGATGAAGTGATTGGTCTCGGCCTGCATCGGCCCCTGAAAGACGTGGCTCACCTCATCGCCCGGCATCGTGGAGAGCGGGAGAACCATGCCGCCTTTCATCGTGTTGAGCACGATGTCGCGGTAGCTGCTGTCGATCAGCGCGGCACACTATGTCAGGTACCCGCATGGATCAAGTTCCTGAACACTCACCCTTGTGATATAAGGGCGATGTCTTCCCTGCGCATCCAGTTGCTGATCAGGCAGTGCGCCATGAGCTTCGTCGTCGCCGTCACGGACTATGTCTTTCCATCGCTGGAGCCTGAGCAGCGCGTGCTCGCGTCTCTTGGGGTCGAGCTGCGGCCGGCACAATGCAAATCGGAAGAAGAAATTATCGCTCTGGCCCAGGGAGCGGACGCGGTGCTGAACTGCTACGCGAAGATGACGGCGCGGGTGATCGAAGAGCTCGACCGCTGCAAGATCATTGCGCGCTACGGCATCGGCGTCGACAACGTCGATCTTGTCGCGGCGACCCGCGCCGGGATTACAGTCACCAACGTTCCCGATTACTGCATCGATGAAGTCTCGGATCATGCCCTCGCGCTTCTGCTCGCGCTGGCGCGCCGGATCACCAGCGCCGACGGGGCGGTGAAGGGCGGCGCCTGGAACGTCGTCGCCCACGCGGGAATTCGCCGGCTGCGCGGGCAGACGCTGGGTCTAGTCGGCTTTGGCAAGATCGCCATCGCCGTCGCAGCGAAAGCTCAACCGTTTGGGCTGCGCGTGCTGGCGTGCGATCCCTATCTTGACTCGAAGGCGATGGCCCGTCACGGCGTGCAGGCTGTTGACTTCGACGGCCTGCTTGCCGAGTCGGACGCGATCTCCATTCACGTCCCGCTCTCGCCGGAGACCCGCGACCTGATCGGCGCGCGCGAACTAGGGCGCATGAAGCCCACTGCTTTTCTGATCAACACCTCGCGCGGCGGCATCGTGGACGAGCAGGCGCTCGCAGTGGCCGTGAAGGAAAACCGGCTGGGCGGCGCCGCCCTCGATGTGCTCGCTGTCGAGCCGCCGCCGCCGGATCATCCGCTGCGCAAACTGCCGAACGTAATCCTCACCCCTCACCTGGCCTTCTACTCACGCGAGTCGGTGATCGAGCTTCAGACCAAAGCTGCCGAAGAGGTGGCACGGGCTCTCAAGGGCGAGCCACCGCGCTCTCCGGTGAACCCTGATGTTCTAGGTCGATGAGAATTGCTTACACGCGGCTCCGGCAAGTTTGTTGCCGACTTTAATCCGAAAACTTTTGCGCCCTGTCGGTCCTGGGAGCCTTTTTTTCGGCAGCACCGCTCAACTGCCGCCCAGGGCAAACCGGTCGAGCATCTCATCGGTGATCAACGAAGGAATCGGCCTCAGTGTTTCGGCCCCGGCAACGGGACCATCCTTCGGCCTTCCAGTTTTTCGATATGCCTCATGAAGCGATAGAGATTTTCCACTTCGTTGTATTCAAATGACGGGAGCTGCTGCCAGGTTTTAAAATAGTCGACCCCTGCCTCCGATTTCACGCCGATCATCGATAAAGCGCGCCGGCTTTTAGCCTCCTGCAACAAGCGTCGAAAGTCATCCAGGGATGTTGCCCATGAAGCATTTTTTACTCCTGCCGCTTTCGCCATGGCCATCAAGTCGGCGCCGGCGCTGGTTGCCGTGCGGCGCAGACCCGAGGCTTCGTAAATGCCGTTGTCGAAAACCAACAGAGTCAGATTGGGCGGATTTTGCCACGCCAGCGTAGGCAAGCCGCAGGCGTTCATCAGCAAAGCGCCATCGCCGTCGAGTCCCACGACGCTGCGATTGGGCAAGGCCAAGGCCAACCCCATCGCGATTGAAGAAACCAAGCCGAGCGTCCGGCATCTTAAGTTCCCATCGCCGGGCCGGATCGAGTTCCATTCGGCGGCCGCGCCGCCGACGGTGCTGATGACCAGAGCATCGCCGATTTCTTCGGCGGCGATCTTCAAGCAATCAAATCTCTTCATCGTCTCATCCCCAAAACGTCCTTGGCCAAGAGAACGGCCACCGGTCTTCTCGAATCGACGGCCAACGTCGCCGCGCCCTTGACCGTGGCTCCAATCTCGTCATTTTTTCGCAGTACGTAGTATCGCAAGCCGAGCCCCCGAAGAACCGGCTCGGTCACCGATCCGAGCGTGGAAAAACCTTCATCGCCGATATCGCCGGCATAGTAGATCATGAGCAGCATGGGAATATTGAAGTTCAACGCGGTCGTCGTCAGCGCGTTGCAGCTATTCAGGAATCCCGCGTTTTGCATGATGATGGCGGGTGTGCGGCCGCCGATATAGGCGCCCGTGCAAATCCCGATCCCCTCCTCTTCCCTGCATAACGTTACATGGGTGAGTTCGCGCTCCTCGTCAACAGCCGCCAAGAGCTTCGAGAGATTGACGTCGGGTAGCGAGGCAACAAAATTAACTCCCGCCTCCTTCATCGCCTCAACGATCAACTTCGGTCCGTTGTCAGCAGCCACGCGCGCTCCTTTATCTACTTCAGAACTTCTTTCAACTTTGACACAACCGCCGGCGAGAGCTTGAAGAGACGGGCAACGGTTTTTTCCTGTTCCTCTCCACTCAACGGATCGATACCCAACCGGGATTTCTTCGTGTCGGCGAGAAACTCCTGATCCTTCATCGTCTGGGCGAAAGCGTTGCGCAAGGCCTCAACCCGGTCTCTAGGTGTGCCGGGAGTCAGCACATAGGAGTATGTGATGTCCGAAACGTCATGAATCCCCGCTTGAATCAACTGACGGGTCTCGTCGTTCTTCGCGAAGCTAATTCCTAACGGAATTTTTGGCAGCTCCGATATCGCCTGCGACACCGTTTGTAAAACCACGACGGCTTCGCCGGAATCCAACGCTTTCGTCCAGGTGGCTTTAAGCGAATCCCATGTCCAGCCGCAGACTCCCGCCAGTTCTCCGCCTTCAGCCGCCAACCGTACGTCGGCAATGCCCTTGTAGCCCGACACAAGTTGGATCGGCAGCCCCAACGCTTCTTTGAGAATCAACGGGACATTGTAAGTCGCTGAACCGGGGCCGGTCGCGCCCAACTTAACCGGCGCCTTGGACGCCAGCCATTTTTCTACGCTCGTGAAGCCGCTCGCCCTGGTCATGACGCAGACGGATTTATCTTTTACGGGGACGCCGACATGCTCGAATTTCGCGGCATCGAACTCGATTCCCGGCGCGCCCATGACTTGCTGCAGGAAAAGCCCGCCGTTGATGCTGCCGACGGTCAAACCATCCGGTTTCGCGACTTTGTAAATGTGATTAGCAGCGATGAGACTTCCTGCCCCCGTCATATTTTCTACAACCACATTCGGACCGCCTGGAATATGGCGTCCAAGATGCCGCGAGATCGCCCGGCTATAGACGTCGAAGCCACCACCGGGGCTGAAGCCGACAATGATGCGTACGGTTTTTCCTTTGTAAAAAGGTTCCTGCGCGAAGGCCGATGCCAGCGAGAAAAATCCCAGGAATACGGCCAGCCATAACTTTCTGGACTTCATTGGGCTCCCCTTTCTCTTAAGACAATTCCTCTAGCAGATCGGTGTGAGACCAATCAAGTAAACCCTTTCCCGGCAAGTTGATGCTTTCAAATCGTTGGCCCAATCATGCCCTTATTGACAATCACCATTGCCTTCGCTACGGCCCGTCGCCCCAAGGCTTTGGGCCGCAGGGCGGAAGGCTCGCGCCTCGCCCGGTGCATTAACTTTCAACTGCGGAATCCGGGTTCAAGCCAATTTTGGCTGCCTTGATGCGGACAAAGTGCGGCTAACTCCTTTCGCTGCCGGATGGCGCGCCGGCTCGCCGCGCCAATTCGTTCACTTTCCTGGCGAGCTTCGGCAGATTGGATATCTGCGCGTAGGTTTTTTTGAATTCCGCCATCGGCCGGGCGGGAGTTCCCCACATGGCGCTACCCCGGCGCACGATCTTGCCCGTTGGAATGCCGGCTTGGGCGCCAATGACCGCCTGGCTCTCGATCCTGACTTTGTCGCCGACGCCCACCTGTCCGGCGATCACCACATAGTCGCCGATGTCGACGCTCCCTGAGATTCCGGTTTGCGCTGCAATGACGCAGTGGCGGCCGACGCGCACGTTATGCGCGATCTGCACCAGGTTATCGATCTTCGTCCCTTCGCCGATCACCGTATTGCCCAGAGAGCCTCGATCGATGGCGCTGTTGCTGCCGATCTCCACGTCGTCTTCGATGACGACCTGTCCCAACTGAGGGAATTTGTGATGGCGCCCCTCTGCAAACACGTATCCGAAGCCATCGGCGCCGATCACCGTGCCGGCGTGAATCACCACCCGATTGCCGATGCGCGTCTGCGGATAGATGCTCACCCTCGGATAGATGACGCAGTCGGCGCCGACCTCGACGCCCCGACCGAGAAAAACTCCGGTGCCGATCACCGTGCGCGCGCCGATGCTTACGCCTTCCTCGATAACGGCTTGCGCTGCCACGCTGACGCCGGAGGACAAGCGCGCGCCGGGAGCGACGACGGCGCTCGCGTGCACTCCAGGCTCCACCGCCGGGGTCGGCAACAGAACCGCCGTGGCGCGAATCAAAGCGAGTTTCGGATGGCGCACCGCGATCGTCGTCTGGCCGGCGAGAACGGTTCCCGAAGGCACCAAAATGCAACCAGCCCGGCAGCTCGCCGCACGCTTGAGGATGCGCTCGCCCTCGGCAAACGTGAGGTCGTTGGGTCCGGCGTTGTCCAGTCCCGCCACGCCGCGAATTTCCCGTGCCCCCTCGCCTGCCAACTGTCCGTCGAGTAATCGCGCAATATCTTCAACTTTCATTTTTGTCTCCAATCGATGGGTACTAAGCCCGCGCGCACAATTGGCTCTCGCTCCGAAATCGTCGGGAGCAAGAAGCCTCGGCGCCGCGAATTAAACAACCCTCGGCTATAAGCCGAGGGATTTTGAAAGTGTCGACTTGGAGTCGACTTTCTGTTTATCGTCATTCCCGCGAAAGCGGGAATCCAGGTTCAGGCGTTTTCACCCCCCCCGCTGCCTGGATGCCCGCTTGCGCGGGCATGACGGAACTTCACTTCGCCTGAAGCATGCCCTGAGCACGGTCGAAGGGGCGAGGGATTTCAACCATCCCCGAGAGGGACATTAACACGGGCACCCGCCATACATATCCCAACCGAGGGGTCGCGAACAAATAGAATCCCTTCTTCTGGCTCACAGAAGCGTAGCCTGCTGCCAAGAGCCATCCGACCAATCCGCCGGAACGGCTGACCGCATTGGCGTTGACATGGGTCCCTGCGCTTGGTTAGCCTCTGGTAGTATGAATTTCGAAATATCTTCCGCCGGGGAATAGCGATGAACGAGGGTGAGGTTTTCCGATTTCCGGCGACCGAGCTAAAAAACTTTTCAGCCGCCGTGTTCATGCACTTCGGTATTTCTAAGACCGACGCCGAACAGGCTGCCGATATTCTGGCCCGAAGCGATCTGCGAGGCATCGACTCCCACGGTGTGGCGCGGCTGCACACTTACTTCGACATGTTGGAGCTGGGGAGGATCAACCCCAAACCAAAAATCAAAATCGTCCGCGAAAAAGGCAGCGTAGCGACCGTCGACGGCGACAACGGCTTGGGGTTGGTCATCGGACCGAAGGCGAACGAAATCGCCATGGAAAAGGCCGA
>JACPFE010000695.1 GCA_016183145.1 Deltaproteobacteria bacterium
TTCTCGCAGCTTCATCAGCAGATATTCGGCAAGCTTGGAACGGGCGCCTTATGGGAAGCTTTGAAAACCATCAACCTCACCCACGCGATGCAGCGCATCGCGAAAGTTTCACCAGGCACGCCTGCGGAAGCGGTCGCTGCGCTGCGGCAGGGTTTCGCCCAGATGATTAAGGATCCGGAGTTTATTCAGGAATTTAAAAAAGTAACGCGCTCCGATCCGGCATTCCAAGTGGGTGGAGAAGCCGACAAGCTGATAAGAAAATTAGTCCAAGCGCCCGCCGAAGTGAAAACCACGATTCGACGATACACCGAGCCGAAATGAGTTGACGGCCATCTCGTTCGTTCCCCATGATTGATTTTTTCCGGCAAAAAAAATATGTAGGCTTGAGGACTCCAGGAGGACGACATATGGGATTTGTTCGTAAGTGTGGCGTATGTTTCGCGCTGCTCGCTCTGATGACCTTGCCGACTCGCGCTCATGGGCAACAAAGTCCAAAGCTCACCACGGTCAACTACGGCACGATTACGATATCCGCTCTGCACTGGCCGTTTCTGATCGCCGAGCAGGAAGGCTTCTTGCAGAAGGAGGGCATCGACTTCAAAAGAGTCATGGGCGGAACTACCACGGCCACTTCCCAGGCGCTGGTGGCGGGATCGACGGACTTCGCGCAAATCAATCTGGTGCAACTGCTCGCCGCAAACATGGCTGGCGCCGATCTGGTGGCGCTCGCCGGCGATACGCTGGTGCCCATTTACTCCTTGATCGTGCATCCCTCGATCAGGAGCTACGCCGATCTCAAAGGCAAACGGCTCGCGGTGGCCGGCCCGACCGACCCGCTCAATTACGTGATGGCGCGGATGTTGGCGGCCAATGGGCTAGGTCCTTCCGATTACGAGATGATCGGACTCGGTGGGACTCCCACCCGGTTGGCCGCAGTGCAAAAGGAGGGCGTTGCCGGCGCGTTGGTCAATCAGCCGTCGGATTTCAAAGCGATCGCGTCAGGTCTTCGCTCTCTGGGCCAGTCGACGGATTATGTCGACAATTTTCAGTACACGGTGACCGGCGCGCGGCGCGATTGGGCGCAAAAAAATCGGCCGGTGGTTGTGGGCTTGCTGCGAGCTTTCGCTAAAGCGTGCGAATTCTTCTACAACCCAAAAAACAAAGAGGCGGTGATGCGGGCGTTGATCGAGAAGGCGAAGGCCGATCGGGACGAAGCCGAGAAAACCTATAATCTTTTCATTCAATCCAAGAAATCGATTCCGCCAGATGGCAGCGTGGATATCAAAGGCGCGCGCATTGTCGCCGAGAACTGGAAAGAGTTTGGTCTGCTAAAACCGCCGCCGCCGGTCGATGGCGCGATCGATTTGAGCTATCTGGCGGAAGCGAGGAAATAGGCGTTGACGACGATGAAAAACGACGAGCTGTCCTATAACCTGGGAGACGTTGTCGACCGCCTGATATCGGTTCAGTATTTTTTGTCGGGTGGGGGGTCCGCTCTGACCCAAAAGCCGGTAACCGGCGTTCTTTATGAAGCGGCCCGCGAGAAGGCCGGCGCGCCCCTCAGCTATCTTGCGGCGCGCGCCCTGGCGGACAGCGTGGGGAGAGGCGACACCGTGATTATTACCACCGGTCTCATTGCGCCTCCCTACATGGTCGCCGAGGGAGATGGGCGCGAGCCGTGGACGTGGGCTTGGACGCGACTCCGATCGTCGTTTGCGAAGCGGTCGTGGTCAAGGCGATGGAAGCTCTTTGCCAGGCGGCGGGCTTGATGCCGAGCCCGCCCGAGCTGGCGCTGGGCACGCCGCGAAAGGTGATCATCTTGCCATTTCCACTCGACGAACAGTTGGCTCGCGGCGCTGCGCTGCGCCTGTTCGACGAGTTCAAGCCTAAAGCCGTGGTGGCGATCGAGAAGCTGTCGAAAAATGTCAAGGGCGTTTATCATAACGGCTTTGGCATCGACGTCTCAGCGGTGCAAGCGAAGGTTGATCATCTCTTTGACATCGCCCGGGAGAGAGACATTTCTACGATAGGGGTCGGCGACGGCGGCAATGAGATTGGAACCGCCTGCATCGCCGACACCGTGCGACAGATTGTGCCCACCGGAGCGAAGTGTGGTTGTCCCTGCGGGTCGGGAATCGCCGCTGCGACTCCGGCCGATTATTGCGTGTTTGGCTCGAAGTCGAATTACGGCGGCTTTGCCATCGAGGCTTGTCTGGCTGCGGGCCTGGACCGGCCCGAAGTCCTGCACAGCGAAGTCGTCGGGCGCCGCGTCTATGAGGCGGGCGCGTCCATGGGCCTCGTCGATCCGTTTACCGGGTTGGCTTTTGGTTGGGACGAATTCCCTGCTGAAAAGAATGTCAACGAGCTGGTGACCAATCTCATTCGCTACATGCTGCTGGTGCGGGTGGTGCCGCGCTGGTACCAGGATTCCATCATGGGACCGAGTCAAAAGTGGATCAACCAACGCGCGTTCGCCGAGCAACTCGTCGCCCGTTGGGGAAAATCACTAGTTGCCTCCGACGACGAACGCTTCAGGAAATAACCCTATGGCGAAGAGCCCAGCCGACCTGGTTTTTAAGAACGGTTTAGTCGTAACCCCCGGTGGCACCATTGAAGGTGGGGTGGCTATTCTCGACGGCAAGATCGTTGTCGTCGGGGAAGATTCGTTTTTACCGGAGGCAAAGCGGCAGATTGATCTGGCCGGGAAATATTTGCTCCCCGGCGTGATCGATCCCGAAGTGCACCTGGGAGGCCACCGCGCGCTGGCGGATGATTTCCGTTCCGAAACGAAGGCGGCGGCAGCCTCCGGTGTAACGACCTGGGGCATGCAGCTTGTCAGCCTCGCGATCACCGGCGGAGCGGACAAAGTCAAGGGACCGGCGGACATTCCCACGTTCACTCAAGCGATGCCCGCTTTTTATGAAGCCTCCCGGTCGGCGGTCATTGATTTTTTTCTGACGCCGATTCTGGGGACCGACCAGCATGTCGCGGAGATTCCTTTCCTGGCGCAAGAACACGGCATCACTTCCTTCAAACTACACTTGCAGATGCAAGGACCTTGGAAACCATCCTGGCCCGCCTATGCCTTTGATGATGGCAGTGTGTACTCGACGTTCGCAGCCGTCGCGAAACTTGGCGCGCCGGCGATCGCGCTGATGCATTGCGAGAATTGGGAGATCGCCGCCGTCTTGCAAAAACAACTCATGGCGGCCGGGCGCACGGACATGGGCGCGTGGGACGATCGTTCTCCGTGGTTTACCGAAGCGGGTCATGCCAGGGCCTATTTGTTTTACGCGAAAGTTACCGGCTGTCCGGTCTACGTCATCCATGTGACGGCGAAGGAAACCATCGAAGAGCTTAAAAAAGCCAAGGCCGAAGGCGCGGTGGTCTACAGCGAGATTGGCACTCATTACCTGGTGCTGCACAAGGATGCCTGGAAAATCAACGTCCCGTTGCGCGACCGCGCCACTCACGAGACGCTCTGGCGAGCGCTCGCCGCCGGCGATATCGATTGCATCGGCAGTGACCATGTCGCGCATACAAGGCCGCGCGAAGCGATGGAGACCGGGAACGTCTGGACTACCGTCAGCGGTTTTCCGTCCCGCGTCGAGGGAATGTTTCCCATGATGTTGAGCGAAGGCGTGAATAAGGGGCGAATCACGATCGAGCGGCTGGCGCAGGTCGCCAGTGAAAACCCGGCAAAGATTTTTGGCCTCTATCCGAGAAAAGGGGCGATTGTG
>JACPFE010000696.1 GCA_016183145.1 Deltaproteobacteria bacterium
AGATCTTTGTAATAAGCCATTTTCAGTCCTTTGCCGCGGCCCGATCGGATACGCTCCTATTATTGCTTCTGGCGCAGGCCCAACTCTTCCTGCGCCCGAAGCAAGAAAGTTAAATCTTGGACCTGTGAAAGCGGCACCTGTTTTTGCTGTTTGGTCATCGCCAGGGTTTGCTCGATCACCCGGCGCACCGATTCCTCGCTGGCGGAGCCGTCGGCGCTCAGCGTTCGCGCGATGCTCTGGTAGCTGCGCTGGGCGAGGTCCGAATCGATTTTCCACTCTTTGGCGATCAACTCGGCGACCTTCGCTTTTTCTTTGTGCAGAAAGACCAGGCTCTTGACGAAACCGCGCACCATGCGCCTGACCTGATCGGGATTGGCGCGGATTTTTTGCTCCGAAGTCGACAGTCCGGCCTGCAACTGGTCCTTCAAGATATCCCCGGCCACCGCCAAGACGCGCAGGCCCTCGCGCTCGGCGAGGGCGTCATATGGCGGCGTGAAAAGCGACGCCTGGACCGCGTTGCTCTTGAGCGCGGCCAGTTGATTGGTCTGAGTGCCCAGCGGCATCGTGACGATATCGGTGTCGGGGTTAAGCCCGAAGTGACGCACGATGTCGCGGGCGACGATATCCGTGGTGCTGCCGCGGGAGGAAACCGAAATCATTTTGCCCCTGAGGTCTTCAGGCTTTTTGATCTCCGGCCGCACGTTCAAGGCAAGCGCGGGCTTGATGCCGCCGAAGGCGATGACTTTAACGGGCAATCCAGTGGTGGCGGCGCGCAGCATGGTGTCGGCGGCGGTGGCGAAATCGAGATCGCGACTGACGAGCGCGGGCCCCACCAGCGCCGTGCGCATCTGGATAATCTGAATATCGATTCCTTCTTCGCGAAACAGACCGAAGCGGCTGCCGACATAGGCAGGAAGCTGGCTCAGGGCGTGAACAGGAATTGCGAGCGTGACGCGCTCCTGCGCCAGGGACGGACGCGTGGGCGCAAACAAGAGAAAGAGCAGGAGACAAAATCCGATCGGGTATCTCCGGCTGATAGGAAACCCGGATTTTTTCTCGCCAAGACGCAAAGCTCGCAAAGGTGACGGGCCACGGTCCGTCATCCCGAGCGAAGGCGAGGGATCTGAGGAAAAGATTTCTCGCTTTGCTCGAAACAAGGATTTCTCCCGGAGCCTGCCCTGAGCTTTGTCGAAGGAGTCGAAATGACAATTCGCTTTTCCTTGGCGCCTTTGCGCCTTTGCGAGAGACACTCCGATTGGATTGCGGCTTTGCCGCGCTGGATATCTCATGGCTTGCCTCCGGTGCTGGCTATCTAGGCCGGCGCCTCCTCGATCTGCTCGAACTCCGAGCCCATATCGACGCCTAAGATTTCATAAAAATTCGGCGAGCCCGCGATGAAACGACAGGGGCGGTCGGGATCAGGATTGAAAAACTGGTATTCGACGCCGCGGTGCTTGATCGGCAGCGCGATGCAGTCCAGTTCGCCGCACTCGTAGCGTTTGCCGTCGACTTCCGCCGTCATCCGGCCGCTCAGGACCACATGGGCGATGCCGCCGGGAACTCTTTGTTTCCCCGAACGCCCGCCGGGGGGGATTTCCTGGACGTAGAGCACAAAAGTTTTCGTGCAGGTGTCCGGCTTGCGCGGATGGACGTACCATTGCATTTTCCCCTGCGCGTTGGTTTCCCAGGGCAGATTCTTGCCCTTGACGACTTTGAGACCGTTGATGTTTCTTAGGCGGAATTCGTCGCGCATGGCGAACAGCTCGTCGAGAAGATTTTCCGCTTTTCGTTCTCCTTGCCGCGGCGTCGGCGTGGCCGCCTTCGCTGCTTGGGCAGGCGTGGTCGACGGTGCTGCCGCCGCCTCGCCGGCCGGCTGATAATCGGAGGCGTCTTTGAGCTGCACGATCTCATAGCCGCTATGTTCTCGGAATGCGTTGGAAATAAACGCCAGCCAGCGCGACGGCTTGTCGGGATCGGTGTTGATATGCTGGTGCGCCACGCCGCCGGGCCGCATCGGCAGCAAAATCAGATCGCCCGCTTCCCAATCGACCTGCTGCTCGTCGGCAATCGTGTACCCTTTGCCTTCGAGGACGAAAATGACCACGCCGCCCTGATGGCGGTGCATGCCGCCATGCTGCTTGATGACGTTTAGAAACAGTTGCATGGAGTGAAGCGCGGTGTCGGTGATAAAGGGATGGAGATAGTAGCCGAGCAGCGCGTGGCGGTTGCGCTCCCAGACAAGATCGGCGGCGCGCAGATGAACTCGGCCGGCTTCGGCCCTATGGAGCATCGACTGGAAATAATCCTGCAACTCCGCGTACAGATTCCTACCGGCATAGCTTGAAGACGACATCGGTGACTCCTCTCCCTACGCGCTGTGCGTGACCGCTTGGCGCAATCTTACATAGCTACAATTGGTGCTAGTGTTTTGTATCAGAAGTTCGCAACAGAAGTCATCAGCGGTCTATCCTCCGTCATGCCCGCGCACGCGGGCATCCAGGTGGGGACTGGCTACTTTTTCGACTTCCAAAAAGTTGCCTGTCCCCTTTCCGGCATCTGGATTCCGGGTCGCGCAACCCCGGACTGTGATCCGGGTTTGCCCCGCCTGCCCGGGCGCGGGCAGGCCGGCATGACGATTGAATTAAGTGACGAACTTCTGAGACGCCACACCAGGTTGAGCAATCAAAGTGCCATCCGGTTAGGGGTGCGGTTTGCGCGAGCTTTGATTGCTAATTGTTCAATGTGGGAACGGTTGTAGAACCATGAAACCGAGAGCTTTTCACATGGCTTGAGCCGGCGAATATTCCGATACGCGGGAAATTCGAAGGCGTTTTTCTTATCCCTGACTGACTCTCGGATTAGCGGGAGCCGCGGGCGATGAAAATGGTTCTTCCGTTCGCGACGGGAAGATGGGGGGGTAGGTTAATTATTCCGGAGATAGAGAGCGTCTCACCAGAGATCATCCATATCGTTGGGCGCGCTTTTCGCGCCAACTTTTGGCCGCGTGTAGATAACATACCAACCCTCGACCGTGGCGGACGGCTGCGGCGGTTGGCATTCGGAACAGGCGAGGTCCTTGGCTTGCGCAGGTTCCAGATGCACTTCCAAGCCGATTGACGCATAGGACTCGCTCGCTTCTTGCAGCCTCGAACCGCTGGCAAGAAACTGTCTAGTCCAGCCCTGTTTCAGCAATTCCTCTTCGCCGCGCGCGTTATCGCTTGGAACGGGAGTCGTCACCATCTTTCACTATGGGAACCCGGAATATTCACCGCCGAGGCGCGGAGGACGCCGAGAAAAAAAATTTCTTAAAGAAACTCTCTGCGAACTCCGTGTCTCTGTGGTGAAGCTTCTTCCACAATAAGCCCAGAACAGCCTCAAAAGAGGTCGTCGCCGAGGTCGTTGCCCGCCGTCGCCGAGGTCGTTGCCCGCGGGCAAGCGCCCGTGCTCCTGAAGAAAGTGCTGCAAGAGTTCACTCTCGCGCTGGGTGTACATCGGCGCCTCTTCATAAATAAAATAGCGCGCCTTGGGATTGCTGCTCAACTGTTCCTCAAGCGCCTGACGAAGGTCGGGTGTCCCGGCGATCCGTAAAACCTGCTTGCCC
The DNA here is from genome assembly GCA_016183145.1 of Deltaproteobacteria bacterium. GTDB lineage: Bacteria > Desulfobacterota > Binatia > UBA9968 > UBA9968 > JACPFE01. The sequence goes on from JACPFE010000696.1 coordinate 3,602, forward strand.
TCATCGAGAAGCTGGTAGACGCCTTCCGAAGCGGAGACCGTTGCGACATGCGCCTGATCGAATTCCAACCATGGCTCCGGCGGCAGGACCGGCGCACCGATCTGGAGACGGAGGTCGCACCTGAGACACCGTCTCGCTTCTCGTAAAGCCGCGGACTCGTCGAAGCCAAGCTCGATCGTATCGAAGCTCGTCCGGCGCTCGGCAAGCGAACGATACGGCATAGGTTCTCGCGATCGAGAAGCAAATCCATCCTCATGACCGAGCCATGGATCGTTTTCCGACGCCGGCGCCAACGCCTTATCGATGACCCCGTCGCCGCCAAGCTGCCGGTCGATGGAGACCGCAGCTTTTCTGCCGGTAGCAATCGCCTGAATGACCGACGATGGCCCGCTTACCGCTTCACCGCCGGCGAGCACGCCGGCGACGGGCGTCGCCAAAGACGCCTCATCGACGCGGATCGTTCCTCGCCCTGTAATCAGTGGCCGGTCGGCTTCCGCCAAAAAGGAAAGATCCGTGCTCTGGCCAATGGCAAGGATCACGGTATCCGCCTCGAGGACGGTGGTCACCGAAGGGTCAAAGGATGGGTTGAAGCGTCGCGACTCGTCGAAGACCCGGGTGCAGCGCACCAGTTCGATACCGTTCACCTTTCCGTTCGCGACGATTCTCTTTGGCCCCCATGATGGATGGAGCACCCCGCCCTCTTCCAAAAGCTGCTCGATTTCCGAATCAAAGGCTGGCATCTCTTCGCGCGACTCCAGGCAAGCGACCTGCAGCTCGGTGGCGCCCAGGCGGCGGGCGGTGAGCGCAACGTCCATCGCCACGTTGCCGCCGCCGATCACGACGACGCGGCCCAGTGCCGTGCCGGGCCATGAGCCAAGATTGACTTCGCGCAAAAAGCCCAACCCCCAGAGAACACCCGGATGCTCGCTTCCCTCAAGCCTGATCTTTTTGCTCAACCCGGCGCCCACCGCCAGAAAGACGGCGTCGTAATCACTCCTGAGCTTCTCCAGAGAAATACCGGATGCGGGACCGACCGGCGCATTGGTACGCAGCTCGACGCCGCTGGCCAGGATATTATCGATTTCGCGCTCGACGATGTCGCGGGGAACGCGGAACCGCGGAATGCTTTGCAGCAACATCCCGCCAGGCTCGGCGGCCGCTTCGAAAACGGTCACGCTGTGGCCCTTCATCTGTAGATAGTAAGCCGCCGTGAGTCCCGCCGGACCGGAGCCGACAATGGCGACTTTTTTTCCTGTCCTTGCCACGGCGGCAGCCGATTCATTTTGCATGCTGCCATGCTCCGCCGCGAAGCGTTTGAGTCGGCAGATCGACACCGGCTCGCTCACGCTGCCGCGGCGGCAAACGCTCTCGCAGGGATGGAAGCAGACATAGCCGAGCACCGCCGGAAACGGAACTTTCTCCCGTATCACCGCAAGGGCTTCATCGTATTTTTGCTGGGCGATAAAACGGACATAGCGTGGTATGTCGATGCCGGCGGGACAGCCCGCGCGGCAGGGAATCAAAGCCTGTTCTCTGGAGAACGCCGCCGCCATGCCCGCGGGCTTGTCCATGAGCGCGCCGGTCGGACAGACTTGGACGCAAGCGGTGCAAAATCTACATTCCGACTCAGGCAGAGAAGCCGCCGTGGTTCCTACCACCACCCGGCCGTCGGCGATGGTAAATCCTAAAGCTTCGACTCCCCGGACGTCGTCGCAAACTCGCACGCAGCGAGTGCAGCCGATGCATAGATTGTAATTGCGCGTAAACAGCGGGTCGTCTTGAATATTGGGGAGATCACGAAAAACGTAGCGCGGGGTGTCCGATTTGATGCCGATGTAATCAGCGACCTTGCGCAGCTCGCAATTGGAAAACTTTGTGCAACACCGCTCGGGCACGGGAACATTGAAGGAACAGGCGATGCGGTCGCAGCCTTCTCTATTGGGACAAGCTAAGCAGGTATGCGGATGATCGGCGAGAATCTCGGCCAGGCGGTCTTGCCGCGCGGCTTTAGCGTGAGTGCTCTGGCTTTGAATGCGCAGACCTTCGCGCGCCGTAGTCGCGCAGGCTTGCAGGATCTCGCCGTCAACCTCAACCGAACACAAGCCGCAACCGTGGAATTCGATGGTTCCGGCTGCGTTGCCCTGAATAATTTGGCTATCCCGCCAGATGCTGGGAAGTCCGTTTTTGCCGTGCGCGACCGGCAGACTGGGGTGGGAGCATAGACCGGGGATATAAATCCCGGCGGCGCGGGCAGCGTCCAGAACGGACGCGCCGTCCTGCGCCGTTACCGACACGCCGTCGATGCTGAAGGTAACGGCGCTCATCGCATCACAAAAAGTTTCACGTCTCGGGTTTCAAGGTCCAACCGGAAACCCAAGAATCGGACCAAGTCCACTACCAGGAATGGGCGATCGCTCCCGGCGCACAAGCGGCCACGCAAGGCAGCGGCCCGCGCCCGCTTGCCGGCTTGCAAGGAGCACAACTGTACTTGATTTTTTTGCGTTCCTCTTCGATCACGTTCACGACTGTTTTTTCCGACAACGGATCGTATTCATCGTCGGCCATCGCCAAAAGCTTCGCCGGACAGACAGGCACGCAGTCGCCGCAGCCGTTGCACTTGTCGGTGTCGATGGCGATGAAGAATTCGCCGGAACCGTCCTTATAGCCGTAATTGGCGATCACTATGCGCCGCCCTTCTGCAACAACGTGTCGGCAAAAAGCGCCGCTCCCAGAGCGCCGGCAATTTGGCTATCGTATTCAGTTTTGACCGACTCGATGCCGAGTTCTTTTTCCAGCCGCTTCACGATACCAGGGTTCTTGGCAATCCCGCCGGTGATAAAAAACTGATCTTCAACCCCGATTCTACCGAGGAGCAAGCTAACCCGGTGCGCCATCGCCGAGCAGTAGGCGGCGAGAACCATGTTCTTGGACCAGCCGGAGCGCATCAGGCCGAGGGCTTCCGACTTGGCGAAAACCACGCATGTGCTGCTTACCGGCGCAGGCTCTTTATCCACCTGGTAGGAGAGCTCACCAATCTCTTTGATGGGGATCGACAGAAGATCCGCCATCACCTCCATGCCCCGGCCCGTGCCCGCCGCGCACTTATCGTTCATCAGAAAGTTGGAAACTTTCCCCCG
>JACPFE010000665.1 GCA_016183145.1 Deltaproteobacteria bacterium
CGCCTTCCCAGCCGCGCAAGCGCTCGACCAGCGGCGCCAGCGATGGGTCGCGGCCTTGCAAATGGGTCTCCTGGCGGACATCGCTGGTGAGAAAAGACTCCACGGTAAGCGTGGATTCCTGGGCGCGCTCGGAGGAGGCCATGATGCTGAGCGACTCCCCATGCACCTGCGCGAAGGGCGCGAGCGCCGCGCGCCATTCATGTTCGTTGAGATAAAACGCTTCCAGGGACGGAACCAACCGACGCTCCTCTTTGGCCTTTTCGTGACGCTCCCAGGCGAGCCGGGCGAATTTTTCCGCCTCCGCTTCCACCCGGTCCGCGCCATCGAGCCAGATCAAGGCGTCTTGCGGCAAGTACGAAAAGGCTGAAACCAGCTCGGGATAAAAATAGGGGACCAAAAACTCAATGCACGGAAACGGGATGCCCTCGCGGAGAGACTCAAGCAAGCTCTTTTTTTCTCGCCGGTCCATCTCCAGATCGGCGGCGCGCAGGTCGAGCTTGCGCAGAACATCGTCCATCCCTGAGCGCCGGAGTGAAAATTCCTTCATCGGCAGGAGCAAGACATCCTCTTGGGGACGCTCCGAGCGCTGGCTCGCCGGGCGGAACTCGCGGATCGACTCCAGCCGGTCGCCGTCAAATTCGAGACGGAGCGGCCGGGCGTAGCCGGGGGAAAATAGATCGACGATGCCGCCGCGGGCACTGAAATCGCCGCGCTCCTCCACCAATGGCATGTTCTGATAGCCCCACTGGACCAAATGATCCAAAAGATTTTCCCGCGCCAACGTCTGCCCGGCGACGAGATAAAGATAGGAGCCTTTGAGCGCATCCTTGGGAATTACTTTTTGCAGTAGCGCAGCGGGAGTGCCAACGAGAATCGGCGCCGGCTCTTCGACAAGCTTGTAGAGTCCTTCGAGGCGGCCCGCGATGTTCTCCGGATGAGGCGACAGCTTTTCGAACGGCAAGACTTCCCAGGAAGGAAGCAGGTGCAGCCGGCGGCGCAGCGGCGGCAGCGCCCGCTCTTCGCCCAGGAAGAACGCGAGATCCTGGTAAAGACTCTCGGCCTCCCGCGGCGTCCCCGCCACGACCAGCAACGGACGACGGCTCCGCGCCGCGACCAAAGAGAGCACATAGGCCCGGGCGCCGCCCTGGATGCCTTGGACGCGCTTGGCGCCTTGCCAGGCGCCGTCGAGAAAACGTCCGAGTCGCTCGTTCAGAGAAGGGTCGCTCATGAAAACAGGCCGACGGCTTGTAACGGGATTTTCGGGATCGACGGCGCTGGCGCGCTGGCCGCCTCCGTTGCCTTGGCCCACGCCTCCAACGCCGCGCTCAATTCGGCGACGCGCACCTGCATGAATGCCGGCTGGTAATTCTCAAAACGAATCAGCGCCTGGCGGACCATGCGCACCGGCCCTTTGACTTCGCCGAAATCAGCGAAGATCCGTAACGCCGCGGCGAGTTGAATCAAGCCTTCCAGAAACGGTTTGTTCGCGTCGTCCGTTTCCAGGTAGAAACCTTCCAAGACTTCGTGGGATTCAAAAAAGCGCCGGTCGTTAAACAAACCTATCCCTTCTCGCAGCCGAGCATCCATGGGTTTAACCAAGAATTTAAGCTAGCAACTTATCTCCAGACGCTCAAGAATGCGAGGATAGAGGATCGAAGATTGAGGATGGAGGACGGAAAATGAACTCTAGTAACTAGACATTGGAGTAAACCGGATGGGCGTTTCTCTCGCTCCTGTTGCGAGACCCGGCCTCTCTCCGTCATGCCCGCGCAAGCGGGCATCCAGTCTGCTTCCGCCTCCCTAGATTCCCGCTTCCGCGGGAATGACGAAACCCCTGCCTTTCATCTGCCCCCTTCTGGGCGCCTTTTGAGAACGTAAGGTTACTCATGAATTCGTTAAAATTTTGGATTCTGTCTTATTGAACGATTTGAACGGCTTGAACCGTTTGAACGGCTTGAACGATTGGAACTATTTGAAAGACTTGAACGTGTTACGATCTTAGTGTCCCGCCTATCGCCGTTCCCACAGCCGCTTGTCATAGTTGGCCACGGCGGGAACCGCGGCGACCCAGATGCAGATATCCGAGCCGGCGAGAACCAATGACGAAAGAGCGAACGCGATAATATAGCTGCCGGTCCAATCATGCAGCGCACCGCCGAGCCATGAACCCAAGGCTCCGCCGACGCCGACGGCGACGGTGGAGTAACCAAGAATCGAACCGAAGCCTTTACCCGAAAAGATGTCGGCGGTGAGTGCGGAGAAAATCACCGCGCGGGAACCGAAACCAATGCCAAAAAAAATCACGTAGACGTACAGCAGCCAGGTTTGACTCGGATCGTGGAGCATCATGAGAGCGCCCACGCCCACCATCGTCATCAGGATGTTGAGCGTGTAGGCCGCCTGCTTGGAAAGAAGATCGGCGATGAAGCCGAAAATCACCCGGCCGAAGCTGCTGGTAATGCCGGCCAAACCGAAAACCGAGGCCGCCAACAGCTTGCTGTAGCCGACGTCGACCACATGCGCAACCTGGTGAGTGACGATCACTGTCGTGCCCGAAGCGGCGCAAACGCGCGCGAAGAAAAGCAGCCAGAACTGCAAACTTCGCAGCGCCAGCTTGGCCGTCCACTGGATATCGTCCGCGCTGGGTTCCTTTTTCACCCGCAGTTTCTCGCCAAAGGGACCATGCTGATAAAAGATAACAACCAGCGGCAAGAGTAAGATTAAGATCACCGCACCGAAAGTCTGAAACGCCCGGGCCCAACCCCAATTCGAGAGCAACCACTCGCTCAGCGGCGCCAAGAGCAAGAGGCCGACCCCCGTGCCCGCGTAGACGAAACCGATGGCCGAGGCGCGGTTCGACGCAAACCACTCCGAGATCAAAAAAACATGCGGCACCATCCCGGTGAAGGTGATGCCGACGGCGGAGATCAAACCGAAAAAGAGGTAAAACTGCCACAAGCTGGTCGCGGTGCTGCACAGCAGAAGTCCGGCGGCAAAAGCCAGACAGCCGAGGCTGGCGATTTTCTTCGTGCCGAAACGATCCAGCAGATGACCGACCACGGGAGAAAGAATCGCATCCACCGTCAGAACCACGGAAAACACTCCGGCGGTGGCGCCGCGGCTCGAACCGAAGGTATCGAGCAGCGCGAGGTAAAAAACCCCGAAGGACGAATGGAGCCCGCGGGTGAACCCGAGAATCAGAAACGCGAGCGACGCGACGAGCCAGGGTGTCGGAGAGAAGCGCATGAGGGCGAGTAGCTTTGGTTTCTAACAGAGCCTACGAGCGATCACAAGGCGAGGGCGAGGTGCGTTGGGCACCCTAAAGTCAAATGCATGAGGTGGCATTCAATCGCCTCCTCAATAAAACGTTCCGAGCCGGTTTGACCCGCGCCGCACAACGGTGGTAAATCCTCAATCAGCGATAGTGCGTGTAAGAAGGGGATTTCCACATGGCTAATTCCAGTTTGCAAGTTGACGTTGCGATTATCGGCGGGGGGGGCGCGGGGATTCCGGCGGCGATCGAAGTGGCGCGGGCCGGCGGCAAAGCCCTGGTCTTGGAACAAGCGAGCGAATGCGGCGGCACCGCGGCGATCTCGGGGGGCGGCTGCTGCATCGTTGGCACGCCGCTGCAGAAATCCCAGGGCATCGAAGACACGCCGGATATCGCCTTTGAAGATTGGGTCAAGTGGGGCGGGGGCGCGGCGGACGAAGTGTGGGCGAGATATTATCTCGAGCACACGCTCCATGATCTTTATCATTGGGCGGAGAGCTGCGGCGCCAGGTGGGTCGACATGAAATCCCAGGAGGGCAATCGCGTTTTGCGCTGGCACCGCCCGGACAACAACGGTCTCGGCTTGATGACGGCGTTTATCAAGACAGCCGAGTCGCTGCCGAGTATAACGATCATGACCAGCGCCTCGGCCGAAAGACTCCTGACGCAAGATGGGCGGGTTTGCGGCGTAGCGGCAAAGCGGAATAACGAAACCTTCGACATCCGCAGCAAAACCGTGATCGTCGCCACCGGAGGGTTTAACTCGAATCTCAACATGGTCTTGGAGCATCGGCCCGAGTTTAGAAAATTCAAAGTCATGGAAGGCTCCGGCTTCGGCGCCAAGGGCGAGGGCCATAAAATGGTAAAAGAGCTCGGCGGATACTTAACCCACATGGAAGATATCTGGTTCTACGTGTACGCCACGCCGGACTACCGCGACCCGCGGCAAAGGCGCGGCTTGGTTTTCCGCATGGTGCCCGGCTACATCTGGTTCAACCAGCAGGGCAAGCGTTTTCACAACGAATCACTCACCGGCGGCGCCTCGGCGTCGCCTGCGCTGCTCGCGCAGAACCCGCCCCATGCCTGGGCGATCGCCGACACGCCGATGCTTTCGAAAATCGACGTCGCCGATCCTTATTATCGCCGCGGCGAGGTGATCGACCGCGCCAAAGTTCAAGAACTTTTGGACAACTCTCCTTACATCAAAAAAGCGGACACCCTGGAAGAGCTTGGCAAGAAGACCGGCGTCGAGGATCTAAAGAATTTTCTCGCCGAGATCGAAGCGTACAACAAATGCATCGAAGCGGGATTGGAAAAGGAACCGAAGTTCGGCAAGTCTTTGAAACAGTCAAAAAAATTCGACTCCCCGCCCTACTATGCGATTCAGATTTTTCCGCTGGCGCGTAAAAACTTCGGCGGCGTCAAGACCGATCTTCACTGCCGCGTGCTGAACAAATATTTCGAGCCGATTCCGGGTTTGTACGCGGCGGGTGAAGTCTCCGGCATGGCGGGCGGCCATATCAACGGCAAAGCCGGCTTGGAAGGAACCATGCTCGGGCCGTCGATTTTCAGCGGCCGCGTCGCCGGCGCCTGGGCGGCCCATGAGGCAGGTTTCGGACCGGGCTTCGTCGGGAAACCCAATCGACCCGAATTGGCGTAAGAAATTCCGGCTTCGGGCTTCCGTGTCGCTCACTGCACAGGCGCGGGACGCGGGAAAAAATCGACGTTTGCAGGACTGATCCTTCCGGTGTTCTCAGTCTGATTCGGTGAAATTCGACACGCGCCATTGGGTGCCTTCTTTGCGTGCGGTGACGAGCCATTTGCGCGTGAATGAAGTGCCGTCGTCGGATTGAATGGTGCCCTCGTAGAGAAACGAGGCCCTGCCAGCGCTCTCCTTTTTTTCCAATAGCTGGTAATTCACTTTGGGCCTCCGCGTCGATGCGTCGATCTGTTGACCGGCGGTAAGGCGGATTTCTTCGTTGACCTTTTCCAGCGCGATGCTGACGGCGTACGCCTTGGCCTTCGGCAAATCGATCTGGACGTAGTGCTGGTCGACGAACTCCTCGGCAACGCCTTGGGCGGTGCCGAGATCGCGCCCGCAGGAGCTGAGCAGCAGCGCCCAAGAGAAAATGACGAGAGTCACGCAGAGGAGTTGTTTCATCGTAGTTCTAGCTGACATGTTGTGTGAGCCAGTCCAACGCTTCCGCGATCGCCCGCTGCATGGCCGCCGGGTTGGACAGACGATGATCGGCTGCCGGCAGAATCGATAGGCGTTTCGAGTTGATGAGACAGGCATTGAGCTCGTAGGCTTCTTCGACGGGAACGATTTCGTCCGCGTCGCCGTGCAGGATCAAGACCGGGCAGGTGATTTTCTGGACGGCTTTGGGAACGTTGAGACTTTCCAAATCATGAAGCAGCGACAGGTTGATACGTTGGCCGTTGTAGCGTGTGAAGCCTTGAGCGCGCCACTCTTCGGTCTGCGCCGGCGTCAGCACCCGGGTTGGGAATCGTTCCGGATGGATCGGCGCGGCGACGGTTACCAAGGCAGCGAGACCGGGTTCTTGAGCCGCGAAAAGTAAAGCCACCGTGCCGCCCATGCTGGAGCCCAGGATGGCGGTCTTACCTCCCGGGTTGCGGCTTTGAACCAGCGAGTGCGCCGCCGTAAGATCCTCGACCTCGCCGCTGTAGGTGATGTCCTCGAACCTGCCGCTCGACTCGCCGACATAGCGAAAGTCGAAGCGCAACACCATGACTCCCCCTTGAGCCAGCGCACGGCTGAGAAGGACGAGCTTGTCGCTATCCTTGTTCGATTCCATGCCGTGGCAAAGAATGACCGCGCCCCGCGACGCTCCCTGCGCCGGATGGTGGAGCACGCCGGATAAGGTGTCGCCGTGGGAATTGGTGAAAGATATACGCTCCTCGTTCATGAGTGTGAGTGGACGACATCAACAGTCAGATGACTGCATAGCACAACTAAAGCCGGCCCAAAAGCTCGTCGCGACGCCGGCGCACGTTGAGAAACTACCTGAGCGACCTGGCGCAGGGGGCCACCAATGGGCATTCGTATGATCAACCCGGGGGCGGTTTCCTGACAGAGCTGGACAATTTCTCCGGCCTGGGCTATGGAGGACCTGAATTCATTGGGAAACAAGAAGGGTGAAAGCGAAAACTCCGTTTTTGAAGACAGTCTCCAAAGAATGAAATCATTTTTCTGCTTATGCAGTTGAGACCTATGCCAGAGAAGGTTAGCAAGCGTTGGAAAAGCGCTTCGGCCGCCGCACGCGCTGAAGAAGATTTGATTTGGTCAAGAGAGGAGATTCGCTTATGTCGAAACCGGCAATGATAATGGCTCTCGCTCTCTGGACCTGCGCCGTTTGTCCGGGCTGGAGCGCCGACCGTCTTCTAGGTGTGCAGTCGGCGCGGGTCATGTCGCAGTCGATGCCGTGGATTGCAAACGAGATCGGCATCTTTCGCAAATATAATTTGGAGTTCCCGCTGGTTTATATCGGCACCTCACCGTTGGCGACCGCGGCGATGCTTGGCGGCGACGCGCAATTGCTGATTGACGGCGGCGTCGGGTTGGTGCGCACAGCGATAAGCGGCAACAGCGAATTGGTATACATCGCGGGTATCAAGAATTATCTCACGCAGAGCATTCTCGCCAAGCCGGAAATCAAACGGCTGGAGGATTTGCGCGGTAAGAAAGTCGGGGTTACACGGGTCGGCGCCACAACCCACTACTTTGCGGTGCAGGCGTTCAAGCGGCGCAACATGGAGGCCGGGCGGGACTATATGATGATCCAAACCGGCGGCGCGCCGGAGATGCTCGCCGCGCTGCTCTCCGGCGCCATCGATGCCGGCACCATGTCGTCGCCTTGGGACGCGCGCGCCATTTCTCAGGGTTACAGCTATGTCGTCTATGGACCGGACCTCAAAATCCCGCACGTTGCCGTGTCATTCATCACGCGACGTTCTTTCATCGCGCAAAATTCTCCGCTGGTGGGCCGCTTCATGCGGGCGATGGCCGAGGCCGCGAAGATTCTGCATACCGACAAGGAGATCGTATTCAAAGTCTTGAGCAAGTACCTGCGCATTGAAGACCGCAAGGTTTTGGACCAAGCTTACAACGCGGAAATCAAAGCGCTCGAACCACGCATGGAACTCCGGCTGGAAGCGATCCAGGCGATTCTTGACGATATCGCTCCATCCGACGCGCGCGCGAGAAAGTTTAAACCGCAGGAACTCTACGACCGCCGTTACTTGGAAGAGATGGAGAAGAGCGGGTTTTTCGATAAGCTGTGGGGGCCGGGCTAAGCGAAAACGAAACTCGATTAGCTGTCGCTCACGCGCAAGCTGATTTCCTTTAACATGGTCAATCCGCCTTCTGGTAAGATCACGAATAGCGTTATTTGCACACGGAATCGATATATCCCGTCTCCTCCAACTCTTTTAAGAAGCGCGAGTCGATAAAGCTATGCGGATCGGCGTTTTTCGCCTTTGGGTTTTTCGCCGCCAACTCCCTTAGCAGCTCCGCCACTCCCTCCGAGTCGAGGTGCGGTTTGCAGCTTGTGGTCCTGACGAAGGCGTCATAGGTCTCCTCCATCTCTTCGACTTTGCTGGGGAGCGGGATTCGCATGTACTTGGCCATGATCTTGATGCTCTCCGGCTTGTGGGTCTTATAAAACTGCATAGCCTCGATGTGCGCCTTTAAAAGACTCCGGATGATCTCTGGATTCTGTTGGACGTAAGTATCTTTCGCCGAAATCGTCCCGTAAACGGTTTTTGGACCGGATTCCAAAAAGTCAAACATGAAATTGAGCCCCATCTTCTTTGCGTCCAGCGTATAGGGCGGATCAATGACAGCGGCCGTAATGGCCCCCTGGGTCAATGCGGCAAAGCGTGTGGCCTTTCCGCCGGCTACTATAACGGTCACGTCCTTGTTCGGATCGAGACCCAATTGCCGAAGCGCAAAACGCATCGCCGTATCGTCCAAACCGCCGAACGCCCCCACCCCTACTTTCTTCCCTATCAACTGCGAAGGGCTTCGAACGCCGGCCGGCACGATAAGCTTGTAGGGCATTCGGTTGTTAGTCGCGGCGAGAAGGCGTAGCCCGGAGCCCTCAACGGCGCTGGCGATAATCCGTGACCCACCCACCCCGGCCACCTGCAGGTCGCCCGCAATCAACGCATGCACGGTCGGGCCGGTGTCAATAAGAATCAGCTCGACATCGAGACCATGCTTTTTAAACAACCCGGTATCCTTCGCAATGTAAGAAGTGGTGTACACCGCGCTCAGCGCAGAGATCCCCATTCTCACCCTTTTTTGCTGCGCCGCAGCCTCCGAAACGGCCATCACGACCGTGAAACACGCGCCCGTTATCAGCGCAATTCTCTTCGCACGCAGAATCCGCATGTTTCCCCCTTTCGAATGGCCAAGTCTATAGCGGCCGCGTCTTCTCGGAACCTGTGTTAAGTCTTCGCGTGTCCAGCGTCTTTGACCGCAAAGAGCACCGGCTCGTTTTCATCCCATGTCCGGGGATCTCTTACCACGCTAAACCCCGGTCGATGGAATTTTCCCCATTTCCCTTTCTCATCGAGGCGCGACCAGAATTTGTTCGCGCGGAAAATGGTCGAAGATTTCGGCGCCATCCTTGGTTACAATCACCATGTTTTCGAGCCTTACGCCTCCTACCCGATGTTCACCTTCGCGGCACTCAATAGCTATGGTCATTCCTTCTTCGAAAGGCTGCGGGAACTCCAACGACCACTGCCGGTTGATAATCGGAATGTCATAATTGCCGCCGATGCCATGTCCGATTTCGCTGCACAGGACTTCACATTCATCTTTGTAGCCCCAGGTAGAAGCAGGAGGAAAATGCTTGGCCGCATCCGCGGTCGTCTTTCCCGGCTTAATCTCTTCTATAATCGCCGTGACGCGATCGAGAACTTTCTTGTACCAGTCTTTCTCCTTCTGGTTGGGTTCTCGCCCCACAATGAATGTGCGATAGTTGCAAGTGCGATAGCCCATATAGGCCAGGCCGCAGAGCGACCCGTATACAAGGTCGCCTGTTTGAACGAGTCGAGTCGCCTGGTGAAAACCTCGGTCAAACGTACTTGGACCTGTGCGCCAACCTCCGGTAACCGCGAGTTCGGCGCCCAATTCATATCCTGCAGTCACAGCCTCGGTACCTATCTCGATATCTCTGACGCCGGGACGCAGAAACTCCCAGACACGGTGCCAAACGCCCTCGACGATAGCTGACGAAATCTTGAGACAGTTGATCTCGTCCTGGTTTTTAATGCAACGGGCTTCAAGCATCGCCGCCCTGCAGTCCACAATGTTTTTGATGCCCGCATTTATCAAAGCCTCGCGGGCAATGCCGTCAAAGCCTCCTAGGCCGAGCTTCTCCCCGAAAAGACCGCGACACTCGAGCTCCGCCCGCACATCAGCGGCGAATAGCTTGGCCTCGTATCGACACGCGTCGGGTCCTGGGGCTCCGGTCAGCCAGGCTCGGGCCGGCCGCCATTCCTTGATCCAGGGAGCCTGGTCCGGCATCTGGTGATACCAACCGTCGTGCTCGAACATGACCGCGTCTCCCTCGGCAAAGAACAAAACGTACCGAACCATGGGAAAATCATAACCGCGCAGACCCGTAAGGTAGCGGATATGGGCGGTGGTCGCCTCAAGCATTGCGGCCATACCGTGCTTGCGCATAATCTTTTGCGCGCGTTCCACGCGGTACTGGCGCATGCGCTCGGTGTTAATTCTCTCCTGCCAATCGGCGCTCTCAGCCCCGAACGTCACCTTGGAAGCAAACTTAACCATGTCAGTCTCCTTTTTACCCTCCTTCGCAGAAGGCCACGGGTGTAAACCCGTGGATGAATGCGAGGTGGGTACCCTCCGTAGCCTTGGCGAAGGAGGGTACGCTTCGGCGGGTTCCGCCCGACGAAGCATGTGGAGAGGTGCCACGGCCGTAAGGCCGTGGGGCTCCACAGAACTGAAAACGGCCCAATGCTATTGAAGCGACAAATAGATGTCAACAAAAAAACAGGTTTGTTTTAAAGCCTGGCGGCCTGTGTTACTATTCCAACCTAGCGGGTAAAAGCCATGGAAGATCTGATCCGACAATACGCCGAGCATCTGCGCA
>JACPFE010000090.1 GCA_016183145.1 Deltaproteobacteria bacterium
CGTCTAGCGTCTAGAGTTTGGGGTTTGGCGTTAACCCCAGACGCTAGACCCTGGACGCCAAACCTTGGTTAAGAAAGGAATAATTTTATGGCTAAAGCACAAAAAATCGAAAAACCCCGAGCCGAATGGGGATCGGATGTCGTCGTCGACTTACTGAAGGCCTTCGAGTTCGAATACATCGCGATCAATCCCGGAGCGACTTTCCGCGGCTTGCATGACTCGCTGGTCAACTACGGCGGCAACCACGGGCCGGAGATCATTCTCTGCAACCATGAAGAGATCGCCGTGGCGCTGGCGCATGGTTACGCGCGAGCGAAAGGCCGGCCGATGGCCGCAGCGGTGCATAACGTCGTCGGCCTCCAGCATGCCTCCATGGCGATCTACAACGCCTGGGCGGACCGGCTGCCGGTGATCGTGCTCGGCGGCACCGGGCCGATGGACAGCGCCAACCGCCGGCCCTGGATCGACTGGGTGCACACGGCGAACGTTCAAGGCAATCTAGTCCGCGATTTCTGTAAATGGGACGACCAGCCTGGCAGCGTCGAGGCGGTGCCGGATTCCTTCATTCGCGCCTACCGGCTCGCGACCACCGATCCGCAGGGGCCGGGTTACATTTGTTACGACGGCGACGTGCAGGAAAAGCAGCTTGACGGCGAGGTGACGTTCCCTTCTCTGGATCGCTATCCCGCGCCGCTGCCGTTGCAAGCGCCGGAAGAGGGATTTGAGAAAACGATCCGCTGGCTGCTCGAAGCCAAGAAGCCGGTGATTATCGCCGACCAGGTGGGCAGAAAAGAGGCCGGATTCAATGCCGTCGGCGAATTGGCCGAGCTGCTTGCCGCGCCGGTGCTCGATCAGTTCGGCAGGTTCAACTTCCCGGTGCATCATCCGCTCAATCTCACCGGTCGAACCGATGGTGTCATTCCCCAGGCGGATCTCATTCTGGCGCTGGACGTTCCCGACCTCGAAGGCGCGACGACGAAGCGGGCGCAGGAGAGGGGCAATCGAAGAGCTACCCCGTTGCTTTCGCCCAACGCCAAAATAATCAACGTCGCCCTCGACGACCTGCTGGTACGGGCGTGGGCCACGGACTTCAACAAGCTGCGCGAAGCCGATCTGATGATCATGGCGGACACGGCGGTGTTTCTGCCGGAGCTGGTGCGCCGTCTGAAGGCCGACAAGAAATTGGCCCAGCTCAGCGGCGATATCGCCAAGCGGCGCGCGGATTGGGGCAAGATTTACGAAGACAAAAAAGCCGCGCTGGAAAAAGAAACCAAAACCAAATGGGATGAAAAGCCGGTCTCGATGACCCGGATGTACGCCGAGATCGCCGAGGCGCTGAAGGGCGAAGACTGGGTGCTGACCAATGGCAGCTCCCAGGGGAAAGAAAATCTCTGCCTGCCGGCGACGAAGTTCAATCAGATTCTCGGCAAGTACAAAGGCGGAGGACTGGGCTACGGTCTGCCGGCATCCCTCGGCGCCGCGCTCGCGCATAAGGGCTCAGGGAAATTCTGCGTCGATATCCAACCCGATGGCGACCTGCTCTTCACCGTCAGCGGCCTGTGGACGGCGGTGCATCACAAGATTCCGCTCTTGATCATCGTGTGCAGCAATCGCTCCTACTTCAACGACGAAGAGCACCAGGAGCGCCTCGCCATTCTGCGCAACCGTCCTGTGGAAAACAAAACCATCGGCATCCGCATCGAGGACCCCAACGTCGACTTCGGCGCCATGGCGCGCACCTACGGCTGCTGGGGCGCTGGCCCGATCACCGAGCCGAAAGATCTCATCAAGACGCTGCGCGAAGCGGTGAAGGTGGTGAAAGAAGGCAAACCGGCGCTGGTGGACGTGGTGTGCCAGATGCGGTGAGGTGGTTTTAAACTACCGGTTAGAACAGGGAGCCTCACTCGAGTTAACTCGACTGAGGCTCTCTTTTTGCATCGTTGTAGGATGGTTGAGCGCCGCGATACCCATCGTTTCTTTTCAGAAACTCATGCGGGCTCGAACGACGATCGATAATCAAGCCCATGTCACGTCGTTGTCCCTTTACAAAGCTG
Source organism: Deltaproteobacteria bacterium (assembly GCA_016183145.1). Taxonomy (GTDB): domain Bacteria; phylum Desulfobacterota; class Binatia; order UBA9968; family UBA9968; genus JACPFE01. The sequence goes on from JACPFE010000090.1 coordinate 2,055, forward strand.
TGCGCTTGTCGATTCCTAACCCCCACTATGAGACTGTAGCCAAGCGGTGAAATTGCTGCGTGACATCGGACGATCCATCCATGATGTGTCCGGCTCCGGCAGTCGCAGCGCATCCTTGACGGTGAGCCAGCCCTTCGGGAGCGGACAGGCGGACGGACTGCCCTTTCGAGTAATCCAACGAAGCGAACGTTGCTGGTCGCACAAGCGCGCCAGATTCAGAGTCGTTCGAACATCCTGCGCCACGTAGTCAAGCACTTCCCGATGCCGGCCTTGGAGCCATAGTTGTGGCGCCTTAATTCCGGACATTCCCGCCGGCTTGCCGGCGATCCCGGATCCGCGCGCCGCGCTGTCCAGCCCAACCGGGAAACCCTTCACACAGAAAATGTGAAACATCATGTCGACCTGTTCCAAAGCGAGTTGCCGGCAGTTCTTCAGCCGCCCCGATTCCTCAGCCAGCACGTCGAAGTCAAATGCCAAACCGTTCCAGGTGACGATTGAAAACCCCGAGCCGGCCATCGTCACCAAGTAATCCACAAGATTCGCCGCCTCTTGCCTTTGCATCTTTGCAGTTGGCACAGCGCTTTCTTGTCCGCCATGCCAAAGTTTCGGCGCTTCGTCTTCAGTCGAAAGTGTCGCGGCGCATGAGATCCCAAGCGGCCTGAAGGGTTTCCAGTTGAAATCGTCCCCGGGGACATCAGTAGCGGTCTCGATGTCGAAAGCGAGGAACTTGCGAATCATGGTGATTTTGTGGCGATAAGCCTAACGCTCCGGAGCTTGCGGACGTTGCGCTTCAACCCCTTAGTGGTATCTTGAGGAGCACCGGTTTACCCCATGCTCCTACTTCTCGGGCTCCTCTGGATTTTCGGTCTGCAAGATCTCCAGGACCTGACGCCGAAGCACTGGGACATCATCATGGGCCGTTGCCCACACGATGTCCCACTGCACCGCGAAGTATGCGTGGACGGCGATATTCCGGAACGCGATGATATCGCGCCATTCCACCTGCGGATGCGTCTCACGAAACGCCTGCGGCAAGCGTGCCGCTGCCTCACCAATCACGGCAAGCTTCTGGAGCGCAGCGGCCTTATGGAGTTCGCTGGCTAGGAAGGCCGATGCGTCCATACCTTCCAGAAAAGCCTGAAGCAGATCGCAGGCCTCGATGATGTCTTGTAAATAGAGTGTCTCACGCCGCATACAGAACTCGTGCGGTTGCCAGAACATGATCACGAATGACGGGCTTCAGTCCATCCTTCGGCACCAAATCGACCGTGCGTCCCAAAAGAGCTTCAAGCTCGCGTTGCATTCTGGCAAGGGTGAGAAACGTTACTCGTGCCGCCGGTTCGAAACTCACCAACAGGTCAACATCACTATCGGAGCGGTAGTCCTGGCGTAACATTGACCCAAAGAGCGCCAGCTCTCGTACCTGGTACCGGCGGCAAAAATTTGTGAGTTCTTCAAAGGGAATGCGAAGAGGCGCTGCGTCGTTCATGATCGTTTCTGCCTAAAGGCATGCACGCGTGTCAATGCTACGGAACACCATAGGTTACAGAGCAAGGTTACACTCACCCGGTGACTTTGCAAGTCCAAAAAACCTCTTCGACGTCTAACGCCATGCCAAAGTTTCGGTGAGTCACATTCCGTCGAAAATGTCGCCGCGCATGAGATCCCGAGCGGCCTGAAGGGTTTCCAGTCATGTACCTCCGGCTCTGCCGGAGGTACATGACTCCAGGACCCTACCCTGCGACGAAAAGGTAGTAACCCGCGATCGCGAGGGCGATGAGGATGAGCCAGCGGACTAGGCTGCCCGTGGTTTCTGCCTGGGCCGAAGCGAACTTTTGTTGCAACACCGGATCGTTTTTTACGTAGTCGTCGACTCTGCCCTTCGCGTCTTTGAGATCGAGCTTTTGTGCCTCCCGGACAAGCTTAATCGCCTCGATTTTATTTCCTTGCTGAAGGGCGTCGATCGCTTCCGGCGGGAGGGCTTCGCTAGGTTCTGCCATTGAACGTTTCTCCTTTTGAATGTTCGGCCCTGCTAGACGCCGAGCTGGTCGGC
>JACPFE010000699.1 GCA_016183145.1 Deltaproteobacteria bacterium
AGAGGGGGTGCCTAATCCCTTATATCCTGCAAAAACCATTCGGTCGGAATTTCTTTTCCCAGGCCGCGCTCTTTCGCCAGCTCGTAGACTTTGCCCGCAACGGCGAAGAACTGCGCGCCTTGAATATTGCCGCGCTCCGAGTAGGTGATTTGCTTCGCTGAAGTCCTACCCTGTTTTGTTCCGCTCAGGATTTCCGGCAAAAACACCGCGCGGTCTTCGGCGATCACGCCGTGGCCGCGTTCCCCGGCGCGCTTCATTTCGAAACCGGCATTTTCCTTCGGATTGGCCGCGTAAGTGATGTGTTCGTCGGCCAGTCCGAATTCAGCTAAGCCCCACGGCGCCGGCGCGTTGCCGAGACGCAGCGAAACACCGATGCGTTTCAACGTGTCATCGTCCGGCTTGCCGCCCACGCAAGTCACATGGGTCCCCTCTTCCAGCCACTTGCCGATCACGATCGGCACCGCGGAATCCGTGCAGCCGGCGACGATATCGGCGCCGTTGTAAACGTCGCGCGGATTGCTCATCGGCACGACCTCGAGTCCGAACTGTTCCGAGACCTCCTTGGCGTAGGCGTCGCGGTTCGCTTTCGTCGGACTATAGACTTGAATCTTTTTGATCTTGCGCGCGAGCAAAAACGACTCGACGTGGGAGCGCGCCATGCCGCCGGAACCGATCATGCCGACAACCTCCGCGTCTTCGCGCGCCATGAACTTGGCGCCGATTCCCGAGTCGGCGCCGACCCGCATATGTTGCAGGTAGCCGTCGTTGACCAGCGCCAGCGGTTCGCCGTTCTCAATGCTCGTGAGCAGGATCAAGCCGCAAAACCGCCCCGGCTGCACGCAATATTTCTCCTGCGTGATCGCTCCCTGATATTCCTGCTCGTAGATGACGTCGGATTTCATCCGGATGGCGAAGTAGCCGGAGGTCGAACCGCCTTCCATCGTGCCCCATTGATAAATTTTCTCCGCGTTCTTCGTGGGGATCTGGATGTCGATGCGCGGGCGGCAGACCGCCTCTCCCCGCGCCAATGCGCCATAGGCTTTCTCCAGCGCCTCCATGGTGATTTTCATCGTCAGGATCTGTTTCACGTCGTCGTTATTGAGAATCAGGGTCATTTTTTCATCGCTCCTATTGGAATCGACCGTCCGGTCTCAGAAATTCGAACACAAAGCCGGGGCCCTGTTCATCGTCATTCCCGCGCAGGCGGGAATCCAGTCAAACAACCTGGGCTCCCGCTTTCGCGGGAGCGACGAACTTGTCTTCGCCTGAAGGTGCAGTGTTTCCACCTTTTCCGAACGAAACACTAGGGGTTCTTCCCCCACAACTTTGCGAAGAACCCCTCGTTGATCAACTCTTGCACCAGACTGTTGTCGAAAAACTGCTCAGGCTTTGCCTGCTTGGCTTTCGGATTCGTTCGCGCGATTTGATCCAGCGTCACTTGGAACGCCTGCGCTCTCACCAGCGGAACCTTCTCCATGAAATCGTAGCCGTACTGGATGCTGCCGTCGAGCATGCCGCGGTCGTTGATCTTGGTATACTTCGCGAAGATCGCCAGCGTTTCCTCCTTGCGCGTGTGCATGAAATAGAGCGCCCGGCCATAGGCCCGGATGAAGGCTTTGGCCTGAGGCCGGCGTTCCCTCAGCCATTTTTTCGAGGTGGTCAAACCCATATGTAGGAAGGGAATCTCTTCTTTGGCCAGGTTGGCGATCATGCGCAGCCCCGCCTGTTGGGCGACATAAACCATCGGTTGCGACATCGGCGCCGCGACAACGGTTTTCTTGGTCAGTGCTGCCGTCAGCTCCGGCATCCCGCCGATCTGCACGAACGGCACGTCCTTGGCGGCTTCCAAACCGTACTTCGACAATAGCATGCGCATGCCGAAATCAGTGGAGGCGCCGAAGCGCGTCACGCCCACCACTTTACCTCTGAGATCCAGCACGGATTTTATTTCCGGATGCGCCATGACATAGAAGGCGACCACATTGGTAATCGCTCCCATCGCAACCAGGTCGCCACCACCGAGGCCGACGTCCACGATGACTTGGCTGTTGGCGCCGGAGATGACGATATCGCCCGCGAGCGTGGCCCGCGCCACCGTGGGCGAGCTGGCGATATAGACGAGCTCCATATCCAAGCCTTCTTGCTTCAGAAAACCGGCGTCGTTCATTACCCAGAAGGGCGAGTTGAGCGCGCTCACCGCCGACCAGGCGATGACGAATTTCTCGGCTCTGAGCGGACTCCAGGAAAGTATCACCGCGGCCACAACGCTCAGCATCGCTACCCATCGCTTCACCGTTACTCCATCATTCCGACACCCCATAAATGGTCCTCCAAGCGCCGAATGAATTACCACTATGGGTCGATGCTCTACAGACTGTCCCGGCGGCTGTCAAGGGAGCTTTGGCGAATCGGGTTGCAATCGAGATAAAACTCAATCTATAAGAATCCTGAAAGTCCATGAGTATCCGAAGCAAAGCTGCAATCGTCGGGATCGGCGAGACGCCCACAGACCGCCTGGGGTCGAAGCCCGGCGAGCCGCGCAAATCGAGCGCAGAGTATCTTTCTTGGGCGATGCACCTGGCATTGGCAGACGCCGGGCTCACCCTCAAAGATTTCAACGGCCAAGGCATCGGCGTCACCATTCCGACCGCCTACCCGCAACCCTTCTGGCCCGAAGAGGTCGCGGAGATTCTCGGTATCACGCCGGGTTTTCTCCTCGGTGGTGCCACCGGCGGCGCGGGATCGGTTTCGCTTCTCGGCGGGATGAGCGCAGCGATCGCTTCCGGCATGATCGATCTCGCACTCTGTATCGGCGCCGCCGCGCCGTTTGCGGAACACCATGGCGACGGATTGCAGCCCGGAGACATGCGCGACTTCGAAATCCCCTTCGGCACCATGGGGCCCAACAGCAAAATTGCGATGGTCATGCGCCGCCATATGCATGAGTACGGGACGACGCTCGATCATCTTGGGAAGATCGCCGTGGCGGGCCGCTACCACGCGAGCTTGAATCCCGCCGCCTACTTGAGAAAACCGATTACCATTCAGGACTACAAGGATTCGCGCCTCGTCGCCGACCCGGTGCGGCTTCTCGATTGCGTACTGCCGGCCAACGGCGGCAAGGCTTACATCCTGGCTTCCCCCGAGCGCGCCAAAAAGCTGCGCAAGCCGCCGGTGTGCGTCAAGGGCTTCGGGGAGCGGAGCAATCCGTCTTACGGACCGCGCGCCGGCTCCGACGCCTTGGTGATGGGAATAAAGGACGCCGGCAAAGTGGCGATGGAAATGGCGGAGATCAAGCACAGCGACATCAACTTCCTGCAACTTTACGACGACTATATCATCGTCGTTTATTTGCAGCTCGAAGATCTCGGCTTCTGTGCCAAAGGCGATCTCGGCTTTTTCGAGCGTACGGATTTCACCTTCAAAGGACAACTGCCGATACAGACCGGCGGCGGCATGATCAATTGCGGCCAGCCGTCGACGGCGGGCGGAACGCTGCATGTCCTTGAAGCCGTGCGCCAATTGCGCGGCGAAGGCGGCGATAGACAAGTGCCGGGAGCGAAAACGGGACTCGTCAGTGGATTAGGCGTCCTCCCTTACGGCAAGAATCTCGGCTGCTGCGCCGTGGCCGTGTTAGGAACCCAACCGTAAATAGCTATGGCCGAACCGACACTTAAGAAGCCATTGCCGGTCCTCACCAGCGAAGCTAAACCCTTCTGGGACGCGGCAGCAGAGCAAAAGCTCGTCATGCAGCGCTGCCAAGACTGCCGCGCTTATATATGGACGCCGCGCCCGGCATGCTTCGAATGCGGCAGCGAGCGCGTCGAATGGACGCAGCTCAGCGGCAAGGGCCAGATCTATTCCTTCACCGTTATCCGCCAGGTCGTAGGCCGCGCAGCGTCGGAGGCGTTCGAGCCGGACGTTCCCTACGTCGTCGCCTGGATCGATCTCGACGAAGGCCCGCGCATGATCAGCAACGTCATCGGCTGTCCGGTGGAAGATGTCAAGCTCGGCATGAAAGTCGCGGTCGTCTTCGAACAGCAATCGCCGGAAATTTGGCTGCCGAAGTTCAAGCCCACGGTTTCTTAAACCCTCAACCACTCGCGTTCGTCACCACCGCAGAAGCGGTGGTCCAGGAGGAAAAACCTAGATTCCCGTTTTCACGGGAATGACAGAAAGAGACATAGCCAAATCAAATTCCTTTGAGTACTTTGCGTTCTTTGCGGTAATATCGACTTCGATCTCGAATTGAAGATTTCCCATGGACGAAATCCGCATCGTCGATACCACTGTGCGCGACGGCAACACTAGCCTGTGGGCGCACAACATGACCACCGGGATGATGCACCCGGTCTTGCGCCACATGGACCAGGCGGGCTTCGACTCCATGGAGTTTTTCGTCAGCGGCCGCTTCAAAAAAGTCGTAAGGGAACAACGGGACAATCCGTGGGACTGGGTGCGCTATGGTCAGAAAGAAGTCAAAAACACGCGGCTACGCTATCACGGCGGGCTCAGCAGCGGCTTCAGCCTGGTGCCGCCGTGTATGCCGCGGCTCGTTATCGAGTGTGTCGTCTCCCACGGCATCACGCTTACGCGGCTATCGGACCCCTGGAACGACTATGAGGTGCTGGGAAAAGAAATCACGGAGTTGAGAACTCTGGGCATGGAATCCGTCGTTAACCTGATCTATTCAGTTTCACCCCGCCACACCGACGAATACTACGCGCGCAAGGCGCGCGAAGCCGCCGCCATCAAGCCGTATCGAATCTGCTTCAAGGACGTCGGCGGCATGTTGACGCCCGAGCGCACGCGCACGCTGGCGAAAATCATCCGGCAAAACGTCGGCGATGCGACGCTCGAATTCCACGCCCACTGCAACAACGGTCTCGCTCCGATCAATGTCCTCGAAGCCGTGAAAGAAGGCATCCACATCGTCCACACCTCTGTGCCGCCGCTCGCCAACGGCTCCGCCCAGCCTTCGATATTCAACGTCGCGCGGAATTTACGCGCGCTCGGATACAAGCCGCTGGTGAATGAGAAAGTGCTCGAACCGGTGGAACAACATTTTTACCGCATCGCGAAAGAGGAAGGGCTCCCCATCGGCGCGCCGCGCCAATACGACGAGACCTGGTACCGCCACCAGGTCCCCGGCGGCATGATCTCCAACCTGCGCCACCAGCTCAAGATGCTCGGCAAAGAAGATCAGATGGAAAAAGTCCTGGACGAAATCGTCCAGGTCCGCTCCGAGCTTGGATACCCAATCATGGTCACCCCCTTCGCCCAGTTCGTCGGCAGCCAGGCCACGGCCCCCGAAGTCAAAGCGAAAATCCTCGACCGCCCCCGCGCCCGCGAGCTGGAGAAATTCGAAGTGCCCGATGTGTCGTTGGACGAAGTCCGAAAAAAATACGGCGGCCCAAGCCTGTCCGACGAAGAATTAATCTTGCGCTTCTACGCCGGCCCCGAATTCGTCGACGCGTTGAAACACGCCCCGCCGCGCAAAGAATATTTGGACTCGCGAAAACCGTTGATTAAACTAATCGACGAGCTTGGCCGCAAACGCTTAGCTCACGTCTATATTCGCAAGGGCGACTTGTCGTTATCGATTGGGAGGCACGGGTGAAG
>JACPFE010000700.1 GCA_016183145.1 Deltaproteobacteria bacterium
GTCCGCCCAGAAGGACGTAAATACGCGCTAACAATTCGGATCGAGTCAGCAGGTAGCGATCCTCCGTCGGCAACTGCTGGGTATAGCCGAGGGCCGCGATGCCGCGGGGGATAATGGAGGTTTTCGCCACCGGATCGGCCCCGGGGATAAGTTCCGCTACCAGGGCGTGCCCGGATTCATGGTAAGCCACGGTCTTTTTTTCCTTTGGATTCATGACGCGGCTTTTTTTCTGCAGGCCGGCGACCACCCTCTCGATCGCTTCGTCAAAATCCGCCATCTCCACGGCGTCCTTGCCTTGCCGCGCCGCCAACAGCGCCGCCTCGTTCACGATGTTGGCCAGGTCAGCGCCGACGAATCCCGGCGTCTTCGCCGCCACCTCGCCGAGGTCCACCGCCGCCGATAGCTTAACTTTCTTCGCGTGCAGTTGGAGAATCTTCTCCCGGCCCCTGACGTCGGGACGGTCCACCAGCACCTGGCGGTCAAATCGTCCGGGGCGCAGCAGCGCGGGATCGAGAATTTCGGGACGGTTGGTCGCCGCCATCATGATGACTCCTTTGTTCGGGTCGAAGCCGTCCATTTCGGCGAGCAACTGATTGAGGGTCTGCTCCCGTTCATCATGGCTCGCCAGTATATTGACGCCGCGCGCCTTGCCCAATGCGTCGAGCTCGTCGATGAAAATAATGCTAGGCGCATGTTCGGCCGCCTGGCCGAACAAATCGCGCACCCGGGCCGCGCCCACGCCGACGAACATCTCGACGAAATCGGAGCCCGTGATGCTGAAAAACGGCACTCCGGCCTCCCCCGCCACGGCGCGCGCGAGCAGGGTTTTTCCCGTGCCCGGCGGGCCGACGATCAGCACTCCCTTGGGGATATGGCCGCCGAGGCGCTGGTATTTTTCCGGATGCTTGAGAAACTCCACGACCTCCATCAACTCCTCTTTCGCCTCGTCGATGCCCTCGACGTCCGCAAAGGTGACCCCGGTCTGTTTTTCGATGTAAACCTTCGCCTTGCTTTTACCGATTTGCATCATGCCGCCGCCCGCACCCATGCGATTCAATAGATAGCCCCAGACGACAAAGAAAATGAGCACCGGCGCCACCCACGACAACAGCGTTGTCAGCCAATTGCTGGAAACCTCCCCCTTGAACGGAATGCCGGCCTCTTCCAGTTCTGCGGTCAACGCCGAGTCCGCGACTCTGACAACGATGAAAGGGTGAGGGGTTTTCGCCTTTTCGCCCAGCGCTTTGATTTTTTCTTGGGGATATATCTCGCTGAGCGCTTCAGGCTTTAGCGTACCGCGGATGGTATTCTCTCCAATGACGACGTCAGAGATTTGTCCCTTCTTGAGCGCGGACTTGAACTGGCTGTAGCTGATGGTCTCGACGTTGGCCGTGACAAATAAATTCTGCATGATCAGGACGAGAACGGTCACGGTCGCCAAGAGATACCAAGCGGACATCTGCTGATATTTCTTATCCATCGCCTCCTTGACTCCTATCCCGCTGATGCGAATCGAGGAAAGGGCTCGGTCGGATTCGTCGGTGCGGGTCTATGTCTAAACGCGCTCGCCGGCCGCTTCATTGCGCCACAGGACTCTTAGGAATTTGTTATTGTGCGACCACCTGTACGCGACCTTGCCTCCCCGCGCCTTGCAAAGCGCGCGACCGAGCCGCTGCGCCAACTTCTCCGTGGTCGTTTCAACCTTCCATCCGCCCTCGGCTCCGGCTAGACGCATGATTCTTTCCAGCGGATTTTTCTCCCGCGCCCGCCGTTCCTCGTTTCGCAAGATGCGCAAAACCTCACCCCTATCTCCGGCACCCACACCCAAGAGATCGACCTCTCCTGAAGGACAACGCTCTTTGATTTTCTTGCAGGCCGGACAATAAACGGGGTGGACATGCACCGGGGGATTAAAACCGGCCGGCGACACCAGCGTCCAGTGACGCCGGTGGTAGAAGGCGCCGCAACCGCTGCACTGGATAATCTCCTTGGGAGAGCGCCGGGGCAGAAAGGTGTCCCGGTGTATGTCGATTTTCTTTTTGTACGTCGTGTTGTATTTCTTGGCTGCCGCTTTCATGTTGTCACTCCTTCTTTAGCTTTCACTTCCTCTTTGGCCGTCAGCTTGTCGAGCCACGCGCCCAGGGGACCGCGGGTGATTTTTCTAATCACGCCTTCGAGCTCGCCTTTATCCATCCAGATACCGCCGCAATCGTGGCAGCGATCCAGGATAAAGCCTTCAAAAGTGAACGTCTCCAGCTCGCTAGGGCATTTGGGGCAACGGAGCTTGGATTCCTGTCTCGCGAGAGGCAGCAGTTTGGCTTTGAGTTTCGCAATCAGTTCGCGCTCTCGTTCGGCAAAGTAGATGTCTTCTTTCGCCCGCTCTACCAATCTCATCGTCTCGCCAAAGCGATCTTTCTCGTCTGCCATGACTGGTCCCTCCCGAGGTTTTCACTGTTTCAAGAGACGCAGAATCAATGCCAGTTATCGACGGACGCCTGGGATAGAACGCGCAAGATTATCAAACAGTTATTCGATGCCAAAACACCCGGCACCGGCGAATTTCGCGCGGCTGCGAAAAAACAACGGCTGCCATTGCAAGGCTGCGAAGATAAACCCCGGCTGACCGTTCTATCCTAGTGCATTAATACGATTCCACCGGGGCATCTAATTTGCGTCCTTTGATCCTCGGTAGTAATGTGCCGGCAGATTTTCTCCGAGAGGAGCGAAGATGAAACCAAACATTTGGGCTTGCTTGCTGACATTATTGTTGTTGTGGTTTTTTTCTACGCTGGCCTGGGGCGCGGAGGTCGATCAAGGCCAAAAGCTCTATTTGCAGTATTGCAGCTCCTGCCACGGGATTGACGGCCGAGGAAACGGCACGGTCGCGCCCTATCTGAAGCTAAAAGTCCCCGATCTGAGCCTTTTGAAAAAAAACCACAAAGGGATTTACCCCCTGAGTGATGTCATGACGGCCATCGACGGCAGCCGCGCCGTCCGTGCCCATGGCGACCGCCAGATGCCGGTGTGGGGCGAGCAATTCCGAAAAGAAGCTGAGAAAGAAAAATATACCGAACTCACGTCGCTCTTGAAGGCCAAGGTCATTGCCGAGTACGTGGCGACACTACAGAGATGATCAGCCCACGGTCCTGATGTGGAGCCCCACGGGCAAGCCTGTGGCACCTTCCATTACACCCGTGGGGCGGAATCCTGAGCAAGAACCCGCGGCCAGGGCCGGGGCTCGAGTCGAAGGGTCGAAGCGACCATGCTGGGGACTGGCTACTTTTTCGATTCCGCTGAAAAACCACCGTTCATGCTTCTAGGGCCTCAGCATGAACGGAAAATCGTCAGTCGTTTCAATACAATCCCCGTTCGTCCTGAGCCTAGTCGAA
>JACPFE010000685.1 GCA_016183145.1 Deltaproteobacteria bacterium
CTTCGTGCCGAAGGCGTCGTTCCCCCCGCCGCGGTCGTAGAAGTCGATGACGTCTTCCAAAGTCGAAAATATGCCATTGTGCATATAGGGAGCAGTCCTCGCCACCTCGCGCAGAGTTGGGGTTCTGAAGAGACCCTTTTCCTTATTGCTCTTCGTTATCACGTAACGCCCGAGGTCTTGCGTGGTTTTGTTATAGCCAGGAACGCCGAGCATGAGACTGTCAAAGCGTAGCGAGATGTGGCGGAGCGGATTACTCCGAATTTCTGGATTGGCTGGAACTCCAAGGTTGTAGTATTTCTCATCGCTGAGTAAAGGTCCGTTATGACAAACAGAGCATTGCGCTTTTCCTAGGAACAGCTCTAGCCCCTTGATGGCCGGCGGCGTTAGGCTATCTTTCTCTCCGCGAAGGTAGCGGTCGAGGGGAACATCCCTGGAGACAATGGTCCGCAGGTAACTCGAGATTGCATTGACGATTTGGCCATACATGGGCAGTGTGCCGAAGGTTTTCTGGAAGTGCTGGCTATACTCCGGCACCTGCCGCAGCCGCTCCTCCAACAGCTGCCCATCCGCATGCATCAGGAAAGCCGAGGTGAGGTGCACGCGGGCCGCTGTTTCCAGATCGGCCGCTCCCCCATACCAGAAAAGTTCTCTCATGTAGGCGGAGTTAAGAATCGTCTGAGCGTTGCGGTAGTGTTGCGTTCCAGGGTAGCCGTCCGAAAGCGCCTTTCCATCACCCCACCCTTTGATTGGATCGTGGCAACTTGCGCAGCTTATGCTGCCATCACCTGAGAGGCGAGGATCAAAGAAGAGAAACTTTCCCAACTCCACCTTTTGTGGCGTTTGAGGGTTGCCTTGGGGAATTGGAACGTCGGGCAGAGAAGCCAATGGTTGGGGCTTTCCCTGCGCGCCGCTTGCGCTTGCCATGGCGAGGACAAGGATGAGAGATCTCACTAGATATCCAAATCTTATCCGTTTTAACACCGGTTTTTCTCCCTTCTACACATTGTGCTTGGGGGCGAAGGTCAGGGTTTTTTTCGCTGGTGTCTCACCAATCTTTTTGATTCGCCCTTTCCCCAGCTTGTAGCGGGGCGCATTGCTGATAGGATCAGGCACATTATGGACCAGGCTGTTAGCCGGAGACCCTGGCCAAAGAAAGTACATGAAGGTCACTCCCGGAGGGACAGCATCCGTCACAATAGCCATGGCCGTTACCGCTCCTTTTGTCCTCTCGATGTATCCGCTCTTCAATAGATTGGTGAAGAAAAGGTCGCCGGAGGCGACGCCGTAAAATCCACCGGTCTGGACCAAAACATCGTCATTCTCCACGCTGACGTAATCACCGTTTTCAATTTTTCTGACCGTTGCGTCCTCAGGGTTGATCTCGATAAAGTTCATCGGGTAACGCTGCGTGATGTAGGGTTTTCTCAGATCATCGAAGAGCGACTGCCAGATCTCGTTGACTCGTCCGTTGGTAACCCAAAGCTCATCTCCCCTGGGTGTTATCCTCTCGTGGAAGTCCTTAAAGAAATTCCAGTCAGCAATGTGGAGAATCGCTTTGCCACTGGTCTTACCGAACTTGGTCAATGTCTGGAGTGGGCTTGTCACTCCCTTAGGAGTTGGGTATTTTGCGGTCTCATCATGAAGACGCTTCGTGCCGACGAGCTTTCCATCTTCGAGGCGGATGGGGCACTGAATCCCGGTAGTGCCGAGCTCCCGCAGAAGCTCGTGTGCCTTCTTGCCCGTGCCCTTCGCCTTTTCAACTAGGGCAGCATAGTCCAGGGTGCCGTTGCGCGAGAACCTTGCAGCCTCCTCGAAGACATCGTTCGATTCTCGCCAGTCAAACCCCTCATACCCCATCCTCTTCGCCACCTGGCCAACAATCCACCAATCCGGCTTGGCCTCGCCCGGAGGGTCATAGAACTTGGAGTAAATTCTGAGCCGCCTCTCCCCTTGCGCGCGGGTAAAATCCACTTCCCCCCAGGTAGCGGCGGGCAGAATCAAATCGGCGAACTGTGTAATATCCCTTGGGTAAATATCCTGCTCTATCAAAACGATCCCTCCGCTATCCGCCCGAGCCTTGAGGACCTCAATTGCTCGATCTGTGGAGAAGCTATTAATCTGGTGGGGGGACTCAATCGTGTTTTTCCGAACGTAATCCATCAGAAACTGGGAGGCCATCATAGCGTTGAACCACTGAGTCCCGAGCACCCACATAAAGCGGATATTACCTGCTAGAACCCAGCGGTCGAGATCCATTTGCTTGCGGCCGATTAGCCCAAACTTCTCCGGTGACTTCGTAATGGGGTAAGGCCCAGCCTGGATCATTCCGCGCTGATGGCCTCCACCTCTACCGATAACCTGACCTGGCCTGGTTCCGGCGCCACAGAGGAGCCCCAGATTAGCGAACGAAATAGTATTGAGGTAGTTGTTGGACCAGTAACTGCCCTTCTCCAACCTGAACGAGGCCTTGGGGCGCGCGCCGTCTTCTCTCGGCTTGGCGATCATCTCGGCTGCCCGGAGAATCTTTTCTCTGGGTATGCCTGTAGTCTTCTCCGCATAGTCCAGGGTCGAATGGGGATCGTTCAAAACCCATTCTTTAAATTTCCCAAAGGACCTTCCCCATCGGGTGGTGCGCCACTGCCAGGGGGTGTTTCTTGGCCCCCGGCCCATGCCCCAGTTGATCTCCTCATCGCTAGCGATCCACTTCTTTATGAACTCTCGGTCTTCCCAGCCCTTCTC
>JACPFE010000091.1 GCA_016183145.1 Deltaproteobacteria bacterium
CGCCGCGCCGCCGGGCTTGCCGAAGGAGAGATTGCAAATCTTGCGCGAGAGCTTCGAGAGAATGCTCAAGGACCCTGAATTCGCCGCCGAAGCAAAGAAACTGCTTGACTGGGATGGGTTGACCTTTCTCAGCGGCGAGCAGCTTCAAAGGAAGATCGAAGCGACGGTGACACAACCGCCGGATATCATCAAACGGGTGAAGGAAGTTTTAGAGGAATCGTAGATTAGCATCGCGGAGTCTATCCTGAGTCCTTCGACTCTGCTCAGGATAAACTCCGCCGAAGGACTCGACCCATCCTACGGGCTGATGGTGGGGCGGGTTTGAAACCCGCCTCTACGAAATTTCGATCACACCGACGCCGTCGCGATTTAAAATCTTCGTTCCGTAGCGCCGCGAGAGGCGGGTGACGCGCTCGATGACGCGATTCGCCACTTCTCCTTCCGCGAGCACGGGTCTTCCTCGTTGCGGCCGCGGTCTGCCGAAGCCCTGGTCGATGGGAAAGATTTTTATCTCCCTGAGTTTTTTCGCCGCGCCCAGTAGGCCGGGTCGCTCGGATGGCCTTTCTTGCCGCCGGCGGTGCGGGCGTCGAGAAAGTCCGACGGCGTCGCTTTGAGGTCCAGGTCGAAGCGCTCGTAGGCGTCGGCGGGGAAGAAGCCGACGGTCTCGTTCTGGAAGAGGAAATTGCCGACGCTGTAGAAGATCGGCTTGCCCTGGTAGATTTCAATTCCCATGGGAAAGTGCGAGCCATGGCCGACGAAAAGGTCGGCGCCTTCGTCGATTGTCTGGTGTGCGAATTTCGTCACGAAGTCCGCGGTCTCTTCGAGTTCGGCGCGGGTACTTGCGGTCAGCAAGCTGGCGCCGCCGAATTCATGGCAGTGAACGCTGACAACGAGCCAGTCTGATTGCCGTCGCGCCTCGCGAATCCAGCGCAGATTGTCTTGCAGATCGCGTTCGTTGGCCTGAGTCTCGATCGAGAAACCTGCACCGAGCAGATAACGATTTCCCAATAAACTCAGCTCCGCCGACTTCGCATCGGGGATTTCCTTGTCGCTGTAAAAATGTTTGCGCGCTCTTTCATCGCTCTTTTCAAACCCGAGCTCGCGGCTGATGCGTTTGACTTGCTCGAACGCCGCCGCATCGATGCGATAACGGGTTTGAAAGCCGAGCGGATTGATGCCGGGGCGCCCGCGCAGATCGGGCCGTTGTTCGCCGGCTTGATTCCATGGTCTGAATGTCGCCGTGGTTGCGATCAGCCCGACCCGGCCGTTGGGCGTGTCGAGATAGCCAGGCGCTCTCGCTTCGGCGAGATTCTTTCCCGTGCCCGCGTGGATGAGCCCCGCCGCGTCGAGATGGCGCAGGTTTGCCAGCACGCCGTCCTCACCGTAGTCGAAGGCATGGTTGTTGGCGCATGAGACCATGTTGATGCCGAGCCATTTTAAGTCTTCGAGCAGCTTGGGGTCGGTGGTCATGAAGGTTCCCTGGGTGATGCCTGGCGTGCCTTCGTCCCAGGTGTGAACGGTGCCTTCGAGGTTGGCGAAGGCGGCGTCGGCGCCGCGCAGAATATCCCTGAGCCGCAGAAACTTTTCTTCCTTGAAGGGAATCAGTTTACGGGTCAGCATGGTGTCGCCCGCCAATGCGAGCGTGAAGTTTCCTTTTTCAGCTTCGTATGGCACATTGCGCTCCTTTTATTATTTAATCCCCATCAGCTTGCGATAGGTTTGAAAATGCTCATTATAACGGGCCGCGAGAGACATCGGCAGGGGTATGACCTTCATTCTTGCGGGCACCTGTCTCATCACCGGCGAGGAAACGTCGGGACGCGCGGAATAATACATGGCGTCGGCGATGATCTCCTGTCCTTCCTTGGAGAGAATGAAGTCGATAAAAAGCTTCGCGGCGTTGGGATGAGGCGCATCCTTGACCAGAGCGAGACCGAAGGTCAGCGCGATGATCGGCTCGGCGGCGATCCAGTCGATGGGCGCGCCGTCTTTTTTCAGCCGCTCAACGCCGTTGGCGAAGGCCACCGCCGCGATGGGCCGCTCGCCGGCGGCAACGAGAGTCTGAATCAAGGTATGGCCGGTGCGAAATTGAATGTCCTGCGCCGCCAGCTTGCGCAAGAGGTCGATGACCCTGGCTTCGCCGTAATAGGTCATCATGCCGGCCATCCATTTGCTTTCGTTTTCGTCCATCAGCATCTGGCCCTTCCACTTTGGATCGGTGAGATCCCAGAAGCTTTTGGGTAGATTTGGGCTGGCGACCTGGCGGGTGTTGTAGCCGATCACATTGAGCGTCGATGAGTCGATGGTCCATAATCCCTTGTCATCTTTATATTCGGCCGGAAGGCCAGCCCGCTGCGGCGAATGGTAGACTTCGAAGACGCCTTTCTGCAGCACGCCGTAGAAGTCGAAGCCGGATTGGTGCACGACATCGGCGCGCACCTTACGCGCTTGCGCTTCGGCGACGAGCCGGGTGGCCATGCGCTCGGAGCCGATGCGCGTGGCATCCACCTTGAGGAACGGATACTTTTTCTCGAATTGAGCGGTCAAACGCTGCGCGGATTGCACCTCCATGGAGGCGTAGAACACCACCTGCCCTTCCTTTTTGGCGCCTTCAACCCATGGGTCGGTCTGCGCGCTGGCCGTGGCCAGCGGTTCAAATAGCAAGCAAAGAAAGAAGAGGAGGCAAACCGTTTCGTGCTTCATCGCTAAAGTCCTTTCGAAAAAGACACTGCGTGTCCGCTGGGCAGAGGATTAACACCGAAGGCGGCGCTTCGTCAACGCATCTCTCGCAATTCTCTCACAATTGCGCAATCACGGCGCATGACGCTGGGCTCAACGAGCCAGCTTTTCTTGACAACCAGGCTTGTTTCCCATAGAAAATATCCATCTCATGACGATCTTTTTGAACCCTAAACCATACCTTCCGGGTATGGTTTTTTTTAACTGACCCGCGCGTTAAATGGACCATCCTTATTTTCCCTTGCTGGTCCTGTTCGCAATCGCCGGGGTCGTGGTGGTGGCGTTGTTGACGCTGGCGCAAAGCATCGGCCCGAAGAGCATCAGTCCGGTCAAGGCCGATCCGTTCGAGTCGGGCAATCCGCCCAGAGGCGATGCGCGCATTCGCTTCTCCGTGCGATTCTATTTAGTCGCGATGCTGTTTCTGATCTTCGATCTGGAAGTGGTGTTTCTCTATCCCTGGGCGATCCTGTTCCGGCGGCTCGGTTGGTTTGGCGTGATCGAAATGGGCATCTTCCTCGCCCTTCTGCTGATCGGTTTTATCTACGTGTGGAAAAAAGGCGCCCTGGAATGGGATTGATCATCCATGCCTGACACGAGTCCCAACCTCCAGTTTATCCAGCAGCAGCTTGGCGCGAAGGTTTTACAGACGCTCCAAGCCCAGGGCGACGATATCATCATCCTCGACCGCGCGGGGCTGCGCGAGAGCTTTCGCTTATTTAAAGAGGATTCCAAGCTCAATTACGATTTTCTTTCGGACATCACGGCGGTCGATTATTGGCAAAAAAAGGCGCCGCGCTTTGAAGTCGTCTATCAGGTCACCTCGCTCAAGAACCGCCGACGGCTGCGCGTGCGCGTTCCCGTGCCTGAAAGCGACCCGGCGGTGGAGTCACTGACGCCGCTTTGGCGCGGCGCCAATTTTCTTGAGCGCGAGGTCTGGGATCTTTTCGGCATCCGCTTCGCCGGCCATCCGGATCTGAGGCGCATCTTGCTTTACGACGAATTTCAAGGTCATCCGCTGCGTAAGGATTATCCGGTCAATCTCTGCCAGCCGCGGGTGCCCGAGCGCAAAGTGGAAGGGACGTTCGTCGACGAGCGCTCGCACAACAAGCTGGCGCGGCTTAAGCATGAGTTGGGGAGCAAGGGCTAACCGGAACCTATCGTGAGAGCGACAAATGTGTTGACATAATTCACCCTCCCCTTAATCCCCTCCCGTCAAGGGAGGGCAAACTTCTTTGGTTCCCTCTCCCCTTGCGGGAGAGAGCCTGCCCTGAGCGAAGTCGAAGGGGCTAGGATGAGGGGTAAGTAAAGTTATTTATAGCCATCACTATAGTCGATCAGGCAATGAAAGCCGACGCCAAAGAGTTGCCGCTTGAAATCATGGAGCTCCAGATGGGACCGTCCCATCCGGCGACCCATGGCACGATCAAGTTCAATCTCAAGCTCGAGGGCGAGCGGGTGCTCGACTGCGACGTGGAAGTCGGCTTTCTCCATCGCGGTTTCGACAAGAGCTGCGAGCAGGCGACCTGGACGCAGGTGATTCCTTACACCGACCGGTTGAACTACGCCTCGTCGTTGATCAACAACGTCGGCTACGCACTGGCGGTGGAAAAGCTGATCGGCGTGGAGACGCCGCCGCGCTGCCAATATATTCGCGTGATCGTCAGCGAGCTGGCGCGCATCTACGACCATCTCACCTGCTGCGGCATGGCGGCGTCAGAAATGGGCGCCATCACTGCGGGCTTTTACATGATCGAGGCGCGC
Source organism: Deltaproteobacteria bacterium (assembly GCA_016183145.1). Taxonomy (GTDB): domain Bacteria; phylum Desulfobacterota; class Binatia; order UBA9968; family UBA9968; genus JACPFE01. Next base: position 4,501 of record JACPFE010000091.1, read on the forward strand.
GAGATGATCACGCGCCTCGTCGAGAATCTGACCGGTGCGCGACTGACGGTCACCTACGTGCGCATCGGCGGCGTAAAGCATGATCTGCCGCAGGATTTCGCCGAGCGGGTGAAACAGATGTTCAAAACCATCCGCAGGCTGCTCGAGGATTGCGACCGCCTGCTGTCGCGCAACCGGATCTTCATCGACCGCATGTCCAACATCGGCACGATCTCCCAAGAGTCCGCGTTGAACTATAGCCTCACGGGCCCAATGCTGCGTGCCACCGGCGTCAACTATGACGTGCGCAAGGTTTTCCCCTATCTCGTTTACGACCAGCTCGACTTCGAGGTGCCGCTCGGCACTAAGGGGGACAATTACGATCGCTTCGTCTGCCGCATCCAGGAGATCGCGCAGAGCATGCGCATCGTCGAGCAAGCGCTGGAGAAATTGCCCGTGGGGCCGGTGTGGATCGACGATCCACGCTTCGTCCTGCCGGAGAAGGAGAAGGTCTATAACAGCATCGAAGGCTTGATGCACCATTTCAAGATCATCATGGAAGGCATCCAGGTGCCGCCCGGCGAGACCTACTTTGCCGTGGAGGGCGGCAACGGCGAGCTGGGCTTTTACCTCGTCAGCGACGGCGGCGGCCGGCCCTATCGCGTGCGTGTGCGCCCGCCTTGCTTTATTGCGATGGGCGCGTTTCACGAGTTGGTGAAAGGGCACATGATCGCGGACATCATTCCGACCTTCGGTATGGTCAATATGATCGGCGGGGAGTGCGACAGGTAAAGAAGTAACGAGTAATGAGTGCTGAGTCCTGAGTAAGGAGTTCTGAGTAATGAGTAACGAGTCCTGAGTCTTGGGGCGGGGGCCCAGCACTCAGGACTCATTACTCAGCACTTAAAGATATGGCGTTGGAATTCTCACCCGAAACACTGAAGCGATTCGAAGCGACGGTGGCGCGCTATCCGAAGAAGGAAGCGGCGATGCTGCCGGTGCTTTATCTTGCCCAGAGAGAATTCGGCCATCTCGGCCCGGAGGCGATCGCCTATGTCGCCAGGCTGATGGGGCAATCGCCGGCGCGGGTGCACGGCGTGGTGAGCTTCTACACGATGTACAACGTGAAGCCCATCGGCCGGCACCATGTCCAGGTGTGCCGCACGCTATCCTGCGCGCTGGGCGGCGCGGAGAAAATTACCGCAATTATCACAAAAAAGATCGGCATCGAGCCTGGCCAGACAACGGCGGACGGACGGTTTACGCTTTCCGAGGTTGAGTGTCTCGCCTCCTGCGGCACGGCGCCGATGATGCAGGTCAACGACGATTATTACGAGAATCTGACGGAAGAAAAAGTGACGGCGATCCTCGACGGTTTGAAATGATGCAGTCATTTTAAGACGTGCGGCCAAGTGCGTCACTCCGCTCAGAGTGACATTAGAGGGAGCCGTCATCCTGAACGAAGTGAAGGATCTTCGCCGGATTGACCTCGATTAAGAAATAAGCTCGGCTCGGATCGAATGAGCATGGAAAAACTTCTGCTGCGCAATATCGGCATCGCCGACTCCCACACGCTGGCCGTCTACCAGTCGCGCGGCGGCTATCAGTCCTGGGAAAAGGTTGTGCGCGACATGAAGCCGGCGGAGCTGATCGATGAGGTCAAGGCGTCCGGGCTGCGCGGCCGGGGCGGCGCCGGGTTCCCCACCGGCATGAAGTGGAGCTTCGTGCCCAAGGACAGCCCCAAGCCGAAGTATTTGGTTTGCAACGCGGATGAGAGCGAGCCGGGCACATTCAAGGACCGCTTGCTGATCGAACAAGATCCTCACGCCATCATCGAAGGAACGTTGATTGCGGCCTATGGGATTCAGTCCCACACGGCTTTCATTTACATTCGCGGCGAGCTTGTGGCGGGCGCGAAGATTTTGGAGCGCGCCGTGGAGGAAGCGGCGCGGGCCGGTTTTATCGGCAAAAACATTTTCGGTTCGGGTTTCGACCTGGACGTGATCCTACACCGCGGCGCGGGCGCGTATATCTGCGGCGAAGAGACCGCGCTGCTTTCGTCGCTCGAAGGCGGGCGCGGCTGGCCCAAGGTCAAGCCGCCCTTCCCGGCGACCCATGGCCTGTTCGGCTGCCCGACGGTGGTCAACAACGTCGAGACGCTGGCGGCGCTGCCCTGGATCATCGAGCGCGGCGCCGCGGCCTATGCCGCCATGGGCACGGAGAAGAGCAAAGGCACGAAGCTCTTCAGCGTCAGCGGTCATATTTCCAGACCCGGTGTTTACGAGGTGGAGATGGGCTACCCGTTCAAGAAGTTTCTCGAAGACGATTGCGGCGGCGTGCCCAACGGCAGAAAGCTAAAAGGCGTCATTCCCGGCGGCGGCTCGATGCCCGTGTTGCGCCCGGAAGAAATCGAAAAGGTCAATCTCGACTACGAATCGGTGCAAGCGGCGGGCAGCATGCTCGGCTCCGGCGGCGTCATCGTCATGGATGAGACGACTTGCATGGTGCGCGCCGCGTCGAACATCGCGCGCTTCTACGCCCATGAGTCCTGCGGCCAGTGCAGCCCCTGCCGCGAGGGTTGCCACTGGATGGAGAAGATTTTTCACCGCATCGAGCATGGCGAAGGGCAAGCGGGCGATCTCGATCTGGTTCTCAACATCAGCGGCAACATCATGGGCAACACGATCTGTCCTTTCGGCGACGCGGCGGCGATGCCGGCGGCGGCGTTCATCAAGAAGTATCGCGCGGAGTTTGAAGCGCATATCGCGGAGAAAAGATGCACGGTGCGCACGGAATGAAGATCGAAGATCGAGGATGGAGGATCGAGGATCGCAATCTTCCATCCTCCATCTTCAATCCTCGACCCAGTTAACGATGGACCCGGTAAAGATCATCATCGACGGAAAGGAAGTCACCACGACCAAGGGCAAGACCGTCATTCAGGCGGCAGCCGACGCGGGCGTGGCGATTCCGCACTACTGCTATCACCCAAAGCTATCCATCGCCGGCAACTGCCGGATGTGCCTCGTCGAGATCGAAAAGATGCCCAAGCTGCAGATCGCCTGCAACACGCAAGTCGCCGAGGGCATGGGGGTGCTGACACAAAGTCCCAAAGTGCTGGCGGTGCGCAAGGCGGTGCTGGAGTTCCTGCTGATCAATCATCCCGTCGACTGTCCGATCTGCGACCAGGCCGGCGAGTGCCAGCTCCAGAACTATTATATGGAGCATAACCGCGAGGCGAGCCGTTTCGAGGTCGGTAAGCAGCATGACCGCAAGAAGACTATTTTCGGACCCAACGTCATCTTCGACGGCGAGCGCTGCATTAAGTGCACGCGCTGCGTGCGCTTCTGTCAGGAGATCACCAAGACCGACGAGCTTGCGGTGATCAATCGCGGCGATCACTCGACCATCGCGTTGTTCAACGACAGCGTGCTCGACAATCCGCTGTCGGCCAACGTGGTCGATATCTGTCCGGTGGGGGCGCTCACCGACCGCGATTTTCGCTTCAAGGTGCGCGTCTGGTACCTGCAAAAGACGCCGTCGGTTTGCCCCGGCTGCAGCACCGGCTGCAACATCAGCGTCGAGACCTATCAGAATCGGATCGCGCGCTTCAAACCGCGGATCAACGAGGCGGTCAACAGCCACTGGATCTGCGACGAGGGGCGCTACTGTTTTCATGAGTTGACCGGCGGCGAGCGGCTGACGACACCGCTGATTCGCCAGGAAGGCGGCCTGGTGCCCACGACCTGGGAAAACGCGTTGCACGCCGTGCTTGCCGGATTGCGCTCGGCCAAGGCGGCGGCGGGGGTTCTATCGGGCAGAAACACCAACGAGGAAGCCTTCTTGTTCGCCAAACTGATGAAAAAGCTTGCGCCGGGTTCGCCGCTCGAAGTTTGTTATCAGGAGCGCGAGCTTAACGAAACTCAAAAGATTCTCATGAGCCCGGATCGAGCGCCGAATTTCCGCGGCGCGCGCGACATGGGCGTGGGCGCCAACGGCGGGTATGGGTCTTGGCTGGAAAAACTGCTTGCCGGCGATTTCTCGGCCGCTTATATCGTCGGCGAAGATCTGCTCGGATCGAACGGCGCCGGCGAACGGCTGCGGGCGGCGCTGCAGAAACTTTCCTTTCTGGTCGTCCAAGATATCCGTTTGAGCGAGACCGCGAAACTGGCCCATGTCGTTCTGCCCGCCACGCACTTCGGCGAGAAGGAAGGGACTTACACCAACCGCAAGGGGCGGCTGCAGAAACTCAACGCCGCGGTGATTGCGCCGGAAGGCGCTCTGCAAGACTGGCAAATATTCCTGCGCCTGCTCGATTTGGCGGAGGAGAAACTTTCCTATTCGACCCCGTCTCAGATCTTTCAGGCGTTGGCCGAGGAAGTTGCGCTCTATCAAGGAATCAGCTACGCAACGATCGGAGATCAGGGAATTCAACTCGGCGGCGGTGGCGTGGAACAATCATGATCGTCGACATCGGGATCATCGCGCTCAAGGCCTTTCTCGTTCTTTTCATGGTTCTCAATCTCGCCGGCGTGCTCGGCTGGATCGAGCGCAAGGGAAGCGCGCTGATGCAAGACCGGATCGGCGCCAACCGCGCCTCCATCCTCGGCTTCGCCGGCATGGGGCTGATCAACACGCTGGTCGCCGACCCGATCAAATTTCTCACCAAGGAAGATTTCATTCCGCCGCGCGGCGATAAGTTTTTGCACACGCTGGCGCCCTGCATGGCGCTGTTTCCGGCGTTGGTGACGTTTGCCGTGATTCCATTCGGCGATACGCTGCAAATCGGCGAGCGGGTCATCAATCTCCAGGTCGCCAATCTCAACATCGGCATCCTCTACGTTTTTGCCATGGGTTCTCTGGGCGTCTACGGCATCGTCATCGGCGCCTGGGCGTCGAACAATAAATTTTCATTGCTCGGCGGCGTGCGCGGTTCGGCGCAGATGATCTCCTACGAAGTCGCCATGGGACTCTCGGTGATCGGCATCCTGATGGTCTACGGGACGCTGGAGTTGCAGGAGATCGCGCGCGGACAGGGAACTCTCATTCGCGAATTTCTGCCAGAATCCTGGCGCTTCTTGAAGTCCGCCATCGGCTGGCTGCCGGCCTGGGGGATCTTTCTGCAGCCGCTCGCGTTTCTGCTGTTTTTCACGGCAGCGGTCGCCGAGACTAAACGGGTGCCCTTCGACCTGCCGGAAGGGGAGTCGGAGATCGTCGCGGGTTACCATGTCGAGTACTCCGGCGGCAAGTTTCTCATGTTCTTTGCCGGCGAGTTTGCCGAAATCGTCACCGCCGCGGCTTTGATGACAACGCTGTTTTTCGGTGGTTGGCAGGTTCCCTATTTGCTGCGCGACGGTTTTCATTTTCCCTGGGGCGCGAGCTGGCTTCTGCCCCATCTCGCGGTGGTGCTGCTGCAAGTGGGAGCGTTCGCGGTGAAGGTGGTCTTTTTCTGTTGGCTGCAAATCCTCCTGCGCTGGAGCGTGCCGCGATTCCGCTATGACCAGGTGATGCGGCTCGGTTGGAAGATGCTTTTGCCGCTGGCGCTGTTCAATGTGATTGTCACGGCGCTGGTGATCGTCGCCGTGCAGTAGCTATGAGAATACCATGACCTCTTCGATGATGATTTTCTACCTGCTCGCGGCCCTGCTCGTCCTGTCGTCGCTCATGGTCGTGTTTCAGCGCAACGTGGTGCACTGCGCCATGGCCCTGGTGGCGGCGCTCTTCCTCATTGCGATTCTCTTTGTGACGCTCCAAGCGGCGATGGTGGGCGTGCTGCAAATTCTTGTCTACGCCGGCGCTATCATGGTGCTGTTTCTCTTCGTCATCATGTTGCTGAATCCCACTGCGCTGGAACCACGCCGCGGGCTGTCGTGGGGCTTCGGCATGTTGGTCGCGCTATTGCTCGCCGGAGCTTTGGCCGCTTTAGTGAGCCATAACGAAGCGCCCGCCGATCCGTTTGCCGCCACCGAATTGTTCGGCGCTCCGGAATCGCTGGCGAAGAGTCTTTTCACCGACTTCGTGCTGCCCTTCGAGATCGCTTCGGTGCTGCTCTTGATCGCCATCGTCGGCGCGGTGGTGCTGGCGAAACGGGAACATAACTGACCATGGTGCCGCTCAATCATTATCTGATTCTCAGCGCGGCGATCTTCGCCATCGGCGTCGTCGGCGTCGTGATCCGGCGTAATCTGATCGTCGTTTTGATGTCCATCGAGCTGATGCTCAACGCGGTGAACCTGACTTTCATCGCCTTCTCGCGTTTCCTCGGCTCGATGGAAGGGCAGGTGGTGGTTTTCTTCGTCATGGCGGTGGCGGCGGCGGAAGCGGTCGTCGGCCTTGCCATCATTATTTCCGTTTTCCGCCACCGCCAATCCCTCGACCCGCAGGAGATGCAGTTGCTCAAATGGTAGTCTTATCGGAAGAAAATCCGAGGATGGAGGATGGCTATCGTCGATCATCGATCCTCCATCGTCGGGTTTGAATTGTTATGACTCTTTTGCGTTATATTCCGCTCCTGCCGCTCGCCGCCTGCGCGATCAACATGTTCTTCGGCGCCCGCCTGGGCAAAAAAAGCGCCGGCCTCCTGGCCTGCGCGGCGGTGGGCGCATCGTTTGCCATTGCCCTTTACGTCTTCATGCTGCTGCCCGCCACGGGACTCTTCCGCGATACGCTTTACACCTGGTTAGAGTCGGGCGCTTTCCGCGTCAATGTTTCTTTTCAAGTCGACGCGCTGACGGCGGTGATGTTGCTGGTCGTCACCGGCATCGGCTTTTTGATCCATATATATTCTCTTGGCTACATGGACCATGACGAGGGGATGGTACGGTTTTTCGTTTATCTGAACCTGTTCGTCTTTTTCATGCTGCTGCTCGTCATGGGCGACAGCCTGCTGTTGCTCTTTGTCGGCTGGGAAGGGGTCGGGCTGTGCTCCTATCTGCTGATCGGCTTCTGGTATCAAGATCATAACAACACCATCGCCGGCAACAAGGCTTTCATCGTCAACCGCATCGGCGATTTCGGTTTTGTCCTGGGCATTTTGCTGCTCGTCACCGAGCTGGGGCGCCAGGGTTTCTGGACTCTCGACTTCGCGGAATTGCAAAAGCATGTAAACCTGCTCAGCCCGTCGACGGTCACGGCGATTACCTTGCTGCTATTCGTCGGCGCCACCGGTAAATCGGCGCAGATTCCTTTGTTCGTCTGGCTGCCCGACGCCATGGCCGGGCCGACGCCGGTGAGCGCGCTGATCCATGCGGCGACGATGGTGACTGCCGGCGTTTACATGACCGCGCGGCTGCATTTTCTCTTCGCACTGGCGCCAGTGACTTTGGCGCTCATCGCTGCCATCGGCACGGCCACGGCGTTTTTCGCCGCCACCATCGCCTTGACGCAGACCGATATCAAACGCGTGCTCGCCTATTCCACCGTGAGCCAGTTGGGCTACATGTTTCTCGCCGTCGGCGTCGGCGCCTTCGGCGCGGCGATTTTTCATCTGTTCACCCATGCGTTTTTCAAAGCCTGTCTGTTTCTCGGCTCCGGCAGCGTGATCCACGCCATGGGCGGCGAGCAGGACATGCGCAAGATGGGCGGGCTCAAATCCCATATGCCGGCGACCTACTGGACTTACGTGATCGCGACCCTGGCGATTGCCGGGGCGCCGCTCACCGCCGGTTTCTTCTCCAAAGATTTAATCCTCTGGCAAGCATACAGCAGCGCCCATGGCTCTCAGGGCCTCTGGCTGATCGCCTGGCTCACCGCGGGGATGACCGCCTTCTACATGTTTCGCCAGCTTTTCATGGTGTTTCACGGCGGCTCCCGCGCTGACCCGCACGCTCAAGCCCATCTGCACGAGTCGCCGGCGGTGATGACCGTGCCGCTGATGATTCTTGCCGTCGGCTCGATTTTCAGCGGCTGGTTGGGGGCGCCGGCATACCTATGGGGCAGCCGCTGGGATCACTGGCTTGGGCCGGTATTCGGCGGCGCTCACGACGCCCATCACGGCGCAGTCCAGACCGAGATTAATTTGATGTTGTTGACCCTCGTCATCGTCGCTGCCGGCATCGGCCTCGCTTACCTAAAATTCGGCCGGCCGGGAGCCGCGGTCGATCAGGGCGCTGGGACGGGCGGAATTTTGTATCGCATTTCGCTCAATAAATATTACGTTGACGAAATCTATGACTGGCTCCTGGTCCGGCCCTTCACGGCGATTTCCGATTGGCTGGCTTGGGTCTTCGACCTCGCAGTGATCGACGGCATCGTCAACGGCGTGGCCGGCGGCGCGCGCGCTATGAGTTCGATCTGGCGCGCCCTGCAAACGGGCAACGTACAGCACTATGTCATGGGCTTTCTCGCCGGCACGCTGGCGCTGTTGGCCTACTATCTCGGGCAGCCGTAAACATGTCACTTTTCGCCCTTGGAGAATTAACCCTGCTCCTCGCCATCCCGGTAATCGGCGCGGTGCTGTTGTTGTTTGTCCCGCGCCGGCAAACCCAGGCGCTCTTTTCCCTGGCGCTGCTCGCCAGTGCGGTCACCTTTCTCTGGTCGCTCAAGGTCTTCAATCTTTTCGACGGCGCGAACGGCGAGATGCAACTGCTCGAGCTAATACCCTGGATGCCCGCCTTCGGCATCGAGTATCTTATTGGCATCGACGGCATCAGCCTCTTTTTGGTTCTGCTGACGACTCTGCTCATGCCCCTGGCGATTCTCGCTTCCTGGTCGGTTAAGGATCGGGTCAAGGAATATCTTATTTTCATGCTGCTCTTGGAAACCGGCATGCTCGGCGCCTTCGTCGCGCTGGATCTTTTTCTTTTCTACGTTTTTTGGGAAGTCATGTTGGTGCCGATGTATTTTCTCATCGGCGTGTGGGGCGGCGCGCGGCGCGTCTACGCCGCGCTCAAGTTCGTCATCTACACGATGGCGGGGAGCCTGCTGATGCTCGTCGCGATCATTTATCTGGCCACGCGCTACGCGCAGGAAACCCAAGTGCTGACCTTCGATCTGCTGCGGATCTACGCGTTGCAACTTCCTTTCGAGCAACAGAGCTGGCTCTTTTTCGCCTTTGCGCTTTCCTTTGCGATCAAGGTGCCGCTCTTCCCCTTTCATACCTGGCTGCCGGACGCCCATGTGGAAGCGCCCACCGCCGGCTCGGTGATCCTCGCAGGCGTATTGCTCAAGCTCGGCACCTACGGCTTTCTGCGCTTCGCCATCCCGCTGTTCCCCGACGCCGCGCTGGCGGCGGCGCCGCTCTTCGTCGCGCTGGCGGTCGTCGGCATTATCTACGGCGCCGTGGTGGCGATGATGCAAACCGACATCAAGAAATTGGTCGCCTATTCATCGGTGAGCCATCTCGGTTTCGTCATGCTCGGGCTGTTCGCGCTCAACGTGCAGGGCATCCAGGGGGCGATCTATCAAATGCTCAATCACGGCCTTTCCACCGGCGCGCTGTTTCTCCTGGTCGGCATGATCTACGACCGGCGCCACTCGCGGCTGATCGCGGACTTCGGCGGCCTGTGGAAACAAGTGCCGCTCTTTTCCGCGCTGCTCTTGGCGGTCACTTTTTCATCCATCGGGCTGCCGGGCTTGAACGGCTTCATCGGCGAGTTTCTGATCTTGCTCGGCGCCTTCAGCGTGACGCCGCTCTGGACCGCGGCGGCGGCCACCGGCGTGGTCCTGGGCGCGATCTATATGCTCTGGATGATTCGCCGGGTGATCTTCGGCCCGCTGAACCAGCCGGAAAACCAGAAGCTAACAGATCTAAACGGCCGGGAAATTCTTATCCTCGCGCCGATTCTGGCGCTGATCGTTCTCATGGGCGTCTATCCACAGCCGTTCCTGGATCGAATGAAGCCTTCGGTGGATCTGACGCTTAAAAAAGTTTTCGCGGCGCAGGCGGTGGCGATCCATCGTCCCGACAACGGAGCAGACCGGTGACCGACGTCAATCTCGTGCCGCTGCTCCCCGCCACTCAAGTGCTGCTCACGGCGCTGGTGGTCTTGCTCCTCGATCTTTTTTACCAAGAGGGGGAAAAGGGGCTGCTGGCCTGGGTCAGCCTGCTCGGGCTGGCGCTGTGCGCCGGCGAGACGCTGTTTCTTTGGGGCAGCCAGGAAAGCGCCTTCGGCGATGCCGTCATGCTCGACAACTTCGCGCTTTTCTTTACGCAGATTTTTCTCGGCGCTGCGGCGCTGACGATTCTTTCCTCGGTTCATTACATCCGCCAGGCGGAGATTCACGAAGGGGAATTTTACGCCCTGGTGCTTTTCGCCACCACCGGGATGATTCTGATGGCGGCGGCCAAGGACCTGATCGTCTTTTTCTTGGCGCTCGAAACCATGTCCATCGCGGTTTACATTCTGACCGGCATCTGGCGCGCCAGCGGCCGCTCCAGCGAAGCCGCCATGAAATATTTTCTCATGGGCGCTTTCGCCACCGGCTTTCTGCTCTATGGCATCGCCTTGATCTACGGCGCCACCGGCTCGACCCATCTCAACGAGATTTCCAACTACCTGATCGAGTCGCCGGAGGATTGGCCGCCCTATCTCATCGGCGGCGCGCTGCTCCTGCTCGTCGGCTTCGCCTTCAAAGTCGGCGCCGTGCCGTTCCATTTCTGGGTGCCCGACGTCTACGAGGGTGCGCCCACTCCCGTGACCGGCTTCATGTCGGTGGCCGTCAAGGCCGCCGCCTTTGCCGCCTGGGCGCGCATCCTGATGCACCAGCTCGCGCCGCTGGATAGCGACTGGGCGTTTCCGCTCTGGGTACTCGCCATCATCACGATGACGCTGGGCAATCTGCTGGCGATCTCTCAGGCGAGCGTCAAACGGATGCTCGCCTATTCGAGCATCGCCCACGCCGGCTATCTGCTGGTGGCGCTCGTGGTGGGCGAAGAGTGGGGCGGGCTGCCGCTGCTTTTTTATCTGCTGACCTACGCGTTCATGGCGTTCGGGGCTTTCGCCGTTATTACTGCTCTTGCGGAAACCGAACAGTCGCCCGAGGACTATCGCGACTTTTCCGGCCTGGGTTTTAAACACCCGTTCCTCGGCATGGCCATGACGCTATTTATGCTGTCGCTGGCCGGCTTCCCGCCGCTGGCCGGCTTTGCGGGTAAGTTCTACGTTTTCCGCTCGGCGGTGCTTTCCGGCCACCTCGCCCTGGCGATCATCGGCGTGTTAAACAGTCTTTTGTCGGTGATTTATTACTTACGGGTGATCGTGGCGATGTACATGGAAGAAGGCGGCGCGGAAGGGAAAAGTTTTCGCCAGGCGCCGTACTTATACATCGCCATCGGTCTCGCCGCCCTAGGCACGCTCTATCTCGGAATACTCCCCGCGCGCGCCCTGGAGTGGAGCCGGGTCGCGTTCCTTTCGCTGGATTAGCGGACTGTGTCTGTGATCTTAAAGACCCCCTCGCTGTCGAGGCGAAGCAAACTCTTACGATTTGGCTCCTGAGTGAGCAAGAATGTTCCTTCCCCCTTGACGGGGGAAGGTCAGGATAGGGGTGAGACGTTGGCTCATACAAGTGAATGAGCACCCTCTACCTTTGTCCTCCCCCATCGAGGGGGAGGATAGAATTTGGACCTTGTACCGAATAGGACTGAACCTGCCGGACGGTAAACGGCTTAAACTAATTTCCTCTAGAGAAAAACCCGATCGCCACCGGCACTTCGACGGTGCCGGC
>JACPFE010000674.1 GCA_016183145.1 Deltaproteobacteria bacterium
ACGCAGTGCGGGATCAAAGCGAAGATCCAAAACGGCATTCTCACCAAGATCGACGGCAGCCCCTACAGCCCGTGGAATCTCACGCCTCACGTTTCGTACAGAACCTCTCCGTTCAAGACTGCCGCCGTCGATGCCCTGCTCTGCCCCAAGGGTCAGGCGGGACTTCAAAGCGCCTACGATCCCTACCGCATCGTCAAGGTGCTCAAGCGCGCGGGAAAACGGGGCGAGGGAAAGTGGACGGCAATCCCCTTTGAGCAGGCGAGCAGCGAGATCGTCCTTGGCGGCCAGCTTTTCAAGGACGTGCCGGGCGAAGAAAGCCGCAAGGTCGAGGGGCTTAAGAGCATTCGCGCGCTGACGGACGCCAAGCTCGCGAAAGCGATGGCCGACGACACAGGAAAGATCTGGAAGAAAGAGATGACGGTGGCGGAGTTCAAGGAGAAGCATAAAGAGCATCTCCATCTCCTCATCGATCCCAACCATCCCGACTTTGGACCGAAAAACAATCAGTTTGTTTTCATGTGGGGGCGGATGAAGGGAGGCCGGGGCGATCTTGTGGGCCGTTTCACCAAAGCCGCCTTCGGCTCGATCAACGCTCACGGTCACACCACCGTCTGCCAGGGCTCGCTCTATTTCACCGGTAAGGCGATGAGCGAGCAGTATCTGCTCGACGAAAAAGAATTGAAGCATAAATGGACCGGCGGGAAGAAATTCTACTGGCAGGCGGACACGGAGAAGAGCGAGTTTATCCTGTTCGTCGGCGCCTCGCCGCTGGAAGCAAACTACGGCCCCACCAACCGCGCGAGCCGGATCACCAATGGCATCGAGCAGGGCAGGCTCAAGATCGCCGTGGTCGATCCGCGCTTCAGCAAGACCGCGGCGAAGGCGTGGAAGTGGGTGCCGATCAAGCCGGGGACCGAAGGCGCGATGGCGCTGGCGATGATCCGCTGGGTCATTGAGAACAAACGCCACGATGAAAAATATCTCCGCAACGCGAACAAGGGAGCGGCCAAGGCGGATAACGAACCGACGTGGTCGAACGCTACCTGGCTGGTGAAGATCGAAAAGGACGGCAAGCCGGGCGGTTTTGTCCGCGCCTCGGAAATCGGTTTGCCGAAGCTCAAAAAGACGCTGAAAGACAAGAGCTACGAATCCGACCCGTTCGTCGTGCTGTCGGGTGGCAAGCCGGTCGCCTTCGAGCCGTACGACGAGAGGAACCCGGTCGAGGGCGATCTCCTCGCCGACACCGAAATCCAGGGCGTAAAGGTCAAGAGCGGCTTTCAGCTTCTCTGGGACGAGGCGTCGTTAAAAAGCGTGGAAGGCTGGGCGAAGATCTGCGACATCAAAGCCGCGGACATCGTCGCTCTGGCCCGCGAGTTCACCAGCCACGGCAAGCGGGCGGCGGCGGACATCCACCGCGGCGTCTCGCAGCACACCAACGGCTTCTACAACGTCTTTGCCTGGTTCACGCTGAATCTCCTGATCGGCAACTACGACTGGCAAGGCGGCATGTCCCAGGTATCGACTTACGACGCCGGAGGCGGCAAAACCTTCGAGGGCAAGCTGCCGGACGGGAGCGACGGGAAGTGGGCGCAGCCCTTCCCGATCGGCAAGCTCATGGAGGGGAAAACCACTCCGTTCGGCATCGATATCATCCGCGCCAATGCCAAATACGAGGACTCAACGATCTTTCAGGGCTACCCGACTCGCCGCCCCTGGTTTCCGCTCTGCAGCGATATCTATCAGGAGATTGTTCCCTCGTGCGGTGATGCGTACCCCTATCCCATCAAGGCGCTGTTCCTCTATATGGGAGCGCCGGTTTACTCGTTGCCCGCGGGCCATACGAACATTGAAATTCTCGCCGATGTCAACAAGATCCCGCTCTTCATCACCAACGATATCGTCATAGGGGAAACCTCGACCTACGCGGATTACATCTTCCCCGACGTCTCCTACCTCGAGCGTTGGGAGTTCGCCGGCTCTCATCCCAACATGGTGTGGAAGGTGCAGCCGGTTCGCCAGCCGGTGATCGCGCCGCTCACGGAGACGGTGAAGGTCTTCGGCGAAGAGATGCCGATCACGTTGGAAGCCGTGCTGCTCGGCATCGCCGAGAAGATGGGGCTGCCGGGCTTCGGCAAGAACGGCTTCGGCGAGGGTCGGGACTTCAAGCGCGCGGAAGATCTCTACCTCCGCATGGCCGCCAACATCGCCGCCGGAGACAAACCCGGCCAGGAGCTGCCGGAGGCGGATGCGCGGGAGGTCAAGCTTTTCGTCGATTCGCGGAAGCACCTGCCGAAGACGGTCTTCGATCCGGACCGATGGAAGAAGATCGCGGGGCCCTGGTGGAACAAGGTCGTCTATCTGCTGAATCGCGGCGGACGCTTCGACGACTATAAGGACGGCTACGACGCGGGCCAGTTGAAGAACAAGCACGGGACGTTGATCAACTTCTACCAGGAGAAGACGGCGAAGACCAAAAACTCCATGACCGGAAAATATTTCTCGGGCGTGGCGACCTACATCCCGGCGCCCGCGGACGTTCTCGGCCGGCCGATTCACGACGAGAAGGCCGGCTATGATCTGAACCTCATCACCTATCGCGAGATCTCGCACACCAAGTCGCGGACGGTGGCCGACTACTGGCTGCTCGCGCTGCTCCCCGAGAATGCGATCCTGCTCAACAAGCGCGACGCCGACCGACTCGAATTCAAGGACGGCCAGAAGGTGAAGGTCGTCTCCGCCACGAATCTCAACGGCGAATGGGATCTTAAGAACGGCAAGAAGATTCCGATGGTCGGCAAGATCAAAGTCATTCAGGGGATCCGTCCCGGCGTGGCGGCTTACTCGCTCGGACATGGCCATTGGGCCTATGGAGCGCAGGATGTCGTCATCGATGGGAAGAAGGTCGCGGGTGATTCGAGGCGGGGTAAAGGCATCCACGCCAACGCCGCTTTGCGTGTCGATCCTCAGATCAAGAACACCTGTTTGTCGGATCTGACCGGCGGCAGCGCGGTCTTCTACGATACCAAGGTCAAGCTGATCAAGGTGTAATCGACTCGGCGAGACCAATTTTACACTCGCGGCCCTTCTTGAGCGCTTTGGTCAACGCGTCGATATCGAAGACGTTCTTTCTGGAGAGAACGTTCCGTAGTCAACTAGCACGGCGACAATCCAAATCTCCCACGGATCTATAGTAACGGTTATAAATAAGTTTACATACCCCTCACCCTAGCCCTCTCCCCTGTGGAGTATTTACCACGGTCGAGAATGTAGACCCGATCGAGTAGCTACTCCACGGGGGGAGAGGGAACCTGAGAAGTCTCCCCTCCCTCGACGGGAGGGGATTAAGGGGAGGGTGATTTATGTCAACACACTTATTGCTTTCACTATAGTAGGCCTTTGTCCTGATTGCCGCATCTTTGGTCGGGCTGAGCCGCTACCATAAAAAGGATTTTTGACCTGAGGGCCCATCTCTGCTAGCCTCGATTCATCTTGCTCCCTTAGGTGAGGGAAACTTGCTTGGTCTCGCGTCAAGGGCCAATCTTTCTCTGTCGGTCAAGCTTATCCTTGGATTCCTTGTCGTCTCCATTCCATCCGTTGCGATCCTGGGTGGACTTAGCTTTTACGCCTTGCGCGACCTGACTCAGGTTAACCGTCAACTTCACGAGATTAGTCGCTCTCTGGAGGCCGTCCGAGCGTTGGAAACTGCGTTCGGGAGAATTGTCACGCCGTTGAGCGAGTTTGTTATCTCCGGTAGAAGCAAAGAAGATCGATCTTTTGATTCCTTGATCAGTCGGGTTGAGGTTCGCTTGGCCAGTTGTGCCGAGGCAATGTGCCACGGGGCCACGCGGCAGCCAAACGAGATGGCGCGAAGTTTGGCTCCCTATATTCAGGGGATTAAAGACCGCGGCACAACGCTCATGAACGTCGGCGAGCCCGGTACGGCGGCAGATAAATCGCAGCTCCTCCGAGAAATCAACGAGCTGGGGCATGAGGCCAACCGACAGTTGGAACGGATGTCTTCGACGCTGCTCCTTCGAGTCGAATCGCTCCGGCGAAAGTCCCTAGAAGTGGACCAGCGGGCGCGGCGATTGATCGTCGCAAGCATGCTCCTGGTAGTTGCCGGGGCGATGCTAACCGCCTATCTGATCGCCGGCCGACTCTTAAAGCCGGTTCGCGAACTGGTTGCGGGAACAGGGCATGTTATGGCGGGTAATTTGGGATATCGGGTGCCGATTGTGGAAAAAGATGAAATCGGCGAATTGGCCCAATCTTTCAACGCCATGGCTCAGGAGATTCAGGAGCACCGGGAGCACCTGGAGAAGATGGTGCAGGCCAAAACGGCCGAGCTTGAGCAAGCTCGAGTTTCCC
>JACPFE010000686.1 GCA_016183145.1 Deltaproteobacteria bacterium
CCAGGGATGATCTGAAGAAAAAGCCCGCCGGTCCTCTCCGCATAAGCGACCCCGGTGGACTTGCGGGGCAACACCATGATGACCTTCGCTTTTCCTTTCATGATCCATTCGGTGAAAAGGACGGTCTTTGTCTCATAAGGATCCGTTCCGGAGATGAGGAGAACCTCGGCAAGTGCATAGTCCTCGTAAGAGGGGCCGAACGAATCGATGCCTATATCCTCAAGCCCGGTGGCGTCGGCCATGGCCGAGGGTTTATCGTGATGAGCCCAGCAGGGAGTCTCCACCGCCACCAGGGCGAGCTTGGTGATGGCATAGGTATTCTCAAAGAACTGATAGGAGTATGTCTTCATCCCCCAGGCCAGCTCTCCGTAGGCATCGATCACATGCCTTCCCACTTCCGCTGTGATGCGAAGCGCGTCGTCCCAGGAGATAGGCTGGAGCGTATTCCGCACGCGCAACAGGGGTGTCTTCAGCCGGTCGGCTGTGGGCTTGTCGGGGCTGTAGACTTTTTGGCAGATGTTTCCACCGCGGATGCTGTGGTTTCCGCCTTTGTTGACCACCCGGATATCTCCATCGGGAATGACAATGATGTGATGCGGCCTCCCATCCGCGAAAACGATATTATGTTGATTCGGCGTGGGCCATTTGCCGCTCAAGATGGCCGTGGGGTAATTGACGCCAAAGGCATTCTCATGAGCCTTTGGCCCCCCTTCTTGACCCACCGGCCATCTGTAAACCTTGTAACCGCATCCGACGATGCAGTAGTCGCACGCTGTCGGGAAAACCTTCGCGTCGGGAGGCGGCAAAGGGACCTTGTCCACAGGCACTACGTTGGCAAAAGAGGTATTAACGCTCATCTTCCTCCTCCTTGGTGACCAGCGATTTCCATGTTGTCACTGAAACCGAAGATCAAACCCATCACGCCGACGGCATGGATCTCATCGCCTTTCACCTCTAACATGATTTGAGGTAGGCTCTGCGTTGCCGATCCAGTGGTGATGATGCCCCGTTTGGTGAGGTCGAACATAGAGAGATGGAATGGACAGGGCCCCAGCACCTTGTGGTTGTTCTGGTAGGCTCCCATCAAAGGCCCCCCCATGTGTGTGCAGAGGGTGTTGAAGGCGACCACATCCCGATCAGGTCCCACTCCGTCTTCTGCCGGCACCCCAAGTTTGATGAGGATATCAGTGCAGTTGTAGTGATCATGAGGGTAGCGGAAAGGTACCGGGAAATCCTGTTTGAGGTCGCTGAGCTTCGCTATCTTTTTTCTGGGATAGCGGCTCGTTTGAAGGGCTACTGTTTTTCCCTCGGAGTAGCCGAGAAAACCGGTCAATATAATCGTGGCCGTTGCTCCTCCCGTTCCCAAAAGAAACTGCCGGCGAGTAAGACATGAACAGCTCTTTTTCTCTTGCATCCTCTCAATCTCCTTTCTTGGCGCTCCTAATTGCTCCCGGCGATGTCTCGTACTCGGGCAGGACGGGCGCTTCAACCATGATCGGTTCGGTGCTACTGAGGCTCTCCAAAAATACCAACAGGGCCTTCTTTTCCTCGGCGGTAAGACCCAGTGGCATCATCAACGGACTCTTGTTTGCGTCGTTGCCTCCGCCTTTGTTGTAGAAGTCGATGACCTCCTCTAAGGTAAAAAAGACACCGTTGTGCATGTACGGCGCGGTATATTGGAGTTCTCGGAGCGGTGGTGTCCTGAACTTGCCGATATCATCGTTTCTCTTCGTCTCCAGAAAAAGCCCCAGATCCCGGTCCACTTTCATGTAGTTGGGCACGCCCTTGACCTTGGCAACGAAGCGCATGGCAATCTGTCTCAGCGGGTCTTCGGTGAAAGCGGTATTATTCGGGACTGCTAAGTCGTGGAAGTCCTCATCGGTGAAGAGAGGGCCATTGTGGCACTGAATGCAGCGGGCTTTTCCCTGAAACAGTGTCAGCCCTTTTTTGGCGTCGTCGGAGAGGGCGGATTTATCTCCGCGCATGTAGCGATCGAAAGGAACGTTCCTGGCGTCGGAGACGAGCGTCCGCTCAAAGGCAGAGATGGCCTTAACGACTTTATCGAAAGTTGGAAGTTCCCCGAAGACCTCCTTGAACCTGCGCACGTATTCAGGGATCTGCCGAAGCCTTTCTTGAATCATCTCCGGGGAGCCGTTTCCTGCTAGGTTTCCGGTGGTGGCAGCGATCGCCTGACTCTCCAGACTTCCCACGCCTCCAGCCCAGAATAGCTTTTTCAGATACGCGCTGTTGATAACCGTCTGGGAATTGCGCCAGTGCTGTGTGCCGGGGTAGCCCCTGGAGAGGTCTCCCCCGTCTCCCCAGCCCTGCTTCGGATCATGGCAGCTCGCGCAACTCGTGCTGGCATCACCGGAGGTGCGGGGATCGAAGAAGAGAAGCTTCCCTAGTTCCACTTTAGCTGGTGTTTGCGGGTTGTCTCTGGGAATGGGGACGGGGGGTAACGGCCCAAGAACAGGAAATGTTTTCTCCTGACCAACCGTATCTCCGGTAATGATAATCGAGCCCGTGAGAGCGACCATTGCCAGAAGAACTCGCACTGAACTTCGCTTTAGTTTACTCATGTGCATTTGCTCCTGAGTCATTTGCCGCTGAACTCGAAAACGATTTGCTCTTTCCCGCCAGCCGAGAGTTGCACCTCTTTTTCTGCCGTCCCCAGAAAGGGATGCCAAGCATTCAGCTTGTATTTTCCTGGAGGGATGTCGTCGATTGTGAAACTCCCATCCTCTTCCACGAGAACCGCATACGGGCTGTCAGCGACAAATATCCAACCCAGCATCCAGTTGTGCGCGTCGCACTCTACCCGAACGGCGGTATTTCCCTTCCGTACAGCAATTTGCTGGGTCACTTTGGGCTTGAACTTCGGCTGAGCGACATTGAAGAGGGTCCGTGATGCCTTTCCAATCAGTTCGTAGGCGTGAATATTGTGGAGGGCCTGATCACTATTGAGGACTGTCGCCTCAGCTCCCTTTGGCATCACCAGAAGATAGGGGAGAAAAGCGCACTTCTTCTGGTCCAAAACAAAACCCTCTGGTGGTTTTTGCCACGGCTTGCCTTTGGAGACTCCTTCAAGAAAGATCACTACATGTCTCAAGCCACCGTCCTTGGTCACGTCGATTTCCTTCCGTTCCACGGCGCCTTTCCCGCAGACGTCTTCATCCTTTGTAATCAGGAGCTTCTTAAGGCCAGGTACCGCCCCTTTGAATACGATCTTCCCGGTTACGGTAGCCCCGCCGGTTACAGGTGAGACTTCGTAGGCGACCGATGACCCAAGAGAGACGACGATAAGACCCAAAGCCAACGGTAAAAATGATTTCTTGCCTCGCAACATCTCTATGATCCCTTCCTGACGGCGTGTTTTTTCAGCCACCGCTGGTGGCGACTAACACGGATTGCTGCATGCAAACAATATACGTCCGATTCTGAGCGGAGAATAAGTGCCGAACGGGGAATACCGACAAGTTTTTTGGCCCTAGGAAAGATAGGGCTGAACGGCCCTATCCTAAGGAAGAATGAGGCTTACTCTTTGCCGGAGTCGAGAGATCGGTGGCGGACGAAATAGGCTGCGGCCTCCGCTCGCCGTGAAAGGTTGAGCTTCGAGAAAATGTTGCTGAGATAATTCTTCACGGTCTTGTCGCTGAGGTCGAGAGCGTTGGCGATCTCCTTGTTGGTTTTTCCGTCGGCAACGAGAGCTAAGACCTTGCGCTCCTGAGCAGAGAGCGCGGCGATCTCGTCGAACTGCTGGCCCGAGGCGAGCCGCTTCATCCGGTTCAAGACTGTCTGGGTCACGGCGGGATCGAGTAGAGATTGACCGGCGGCCACCGTTTCAATGGCACGGATCAGCTCTTTCCCTCTGGTTTGCTTGAGGAAGTATCCGGCGGCCCCTGCCATAATGGAGGCGAGAACCGCCTCATCGTCCGCGTAGGAGGTAAGCATGATCACCTGGACTTTAGGGTTCAACGCCCTGATCTCTCGACAGGCCTCCACCCCGCTCCCATCTGGGAGCCGGATATCCATCACAACGACGGCTGGAGAGAACTTGGAGGCCATCTCGACCGCTTCGGCTACCGAACCGGCCTCGGCTACCACCTCCACGGAGCCTTCGCGGTTAAGAAGCGAGCGCAATCCCATGCGGACAACCTCGTGGTCATCAACGATAAGAACTTTTATGACTGTCTTCTTCATGCCCTGCCGTTTTCGCTATCGCCCGGCGGAATCGTCACCGCCAGGCGGGTTCCTTTCCCGATCGC
>JACPFE010000687.1 GCA_016183145.1 Deltaproteobacteria bacterium
AACATTCCCACCGCCACAACCAGGACCGCCGCAAGGATTGCTCGCTCAATTATTCTCATTTGGGCTTCTCCTGAACTGAAATCAAATTAGCGCTGATCGTAAAGCTCTTTAACGAACCCAGTATCTTCTAACTCCTTAATGAAGCGATTGTCAAAGAAGTCCTTGGGATCGGCAGTGGCCGCTTTCGGGTGATCGGCGACCGAGAGCACCGCCCTGATGTTGTCCTCCGTCATATAGGGCACGCGCGGAAAGATCCCCCGAAACGACTGATAGGCTTCATCGATTATCGCCGCATCGTTAGTCGCCAGAAAGCGGCCGAGCGCGCGCTTGGACAACCCGGGGTCGTCGTTGGCGGCCTTGAGGGCAACGAGATAACCGCGCAGAAATGCCTTGATGCGCTCCGGCTGCTGGCGGGTGAGTGCGCGGCGCGTGACCACGCCGTTATGAACGTAGGGCAGATTCAAGGTCGCGATGTTGACAACCTCTTTGAAACCGAGGCGGCGCGCCGCCAGAGTCGTAGGTGAGGAAAGAACACCGGCCGAAACGATGCCCCGCTCCAGGGCCGCCAGCACCTCGCGCACGCCGCCGAGATAAATAAACTTGACATCTTGCCCCGCCTGAAGCTTGTGATGGCGCAGCAGCGCCACTGCGGCGTGGTCCGACGAGGCTCCCTTGGTCATCACGCCGACGACTTTACCTTTCAAGCTCGTGACGTCTTTTACATCGGGGCGGGCGTAGAGCGAAAATCCATAGGTCGGTACCACAATTGCGACGTAGACGAGTTCGGCGCCGCTCAAGATCCCGTTGATCACCGCGCCGCCGGTGGTGGCCATGTCGATGTCCCCGGCGACCAGGGTCTGGGTCAGCCGCGCCCCGCCGGAAATATAAATACTTTGCAGATCGAAGCCATACTTTTGATCGAGTCGCGCCTCTACCATGAGCCACAGAGGCAACTGGGCGCCGCTGGGCTGCGGGAAGCCGACGCGAACGCTGAACGGCGCCGCGGCGCCATAGACCGCCTCACCGAGCGATGCAAAAATCGCCAGGGCCAAACAATTCGCCAAAACCAATTCTCTTAGGCTTCGTCGCATGATCGTCGTCATTAGTGCTCCTATTTTTTATCAGGATTCACCGCAGAGGCACAGAGATCGCAGAGATTTTTCGTTTCAAATTCTTCCCTCCGCGCCCTCAGCGCCTCTGCGGTGAGCCACGCCGAACCCTAACGGCCCACTGTTTTCTCTGGACGCTATCGCCGCCCATAAAGCTCCTGCACGAAACCGCTGTCTTCGATCTCTTTCAAATACCGGTTGTCAAAAAAGTCCCCAGGTTTGGCGCCAGCCGCTTTCGGATGATCCGAGACCGCCAAGACCGACTTGATATAGTCCTCGGCGACGTAGGGTACTCGCGGAAAAACACCGCGAAACGTTTGATAAGCTTCCTCTAAAATAGCAGCGTCGTTCGTCACCAGGTAGCGGGCGAGCGCGCGCTTGCTGGTTTCGGCATCTTCGTTGGCGACCTTGATGGCTGCGATATAGGCGCGCAAATAGCTCTTGATCCGCTCCGGCTGCTGGCGCGCAAGAGAGCGCCGCGTCGCAACTCCACTGTGGATGTAGGGCAGCCCCAGAGTGGCGATATTCACCAGTTCCTTTTGGCCCAGGCGCCGAGCGATCAAGGTGGTCGGAGCCGACAGCACGCCGGCGGAAACGATGCCGCGGTCAATGGCCGCCACTACTTCGCGCACGCCGCCGAGGTAAACAAACTTGACATCCTTGCCCGGTAGCAGGTTGTGACGCTGCAGCAAAGCGATGACCGCGTGCTCCGACGACGACCCCTTGCTCATGATGCCCACGACTTTTCCCTGCAAGTCTTTGATGTCTTTAACTTCGGCGCGCCCGTACAGAGAAAAACCGTAGGTGGGAACGCCCACTGCGATCGCCACCAAATCGCCGCCGGCCAGGACCGTATGGACGACCGCGCCGCCGACGCTGGCGAGATCGATATCGCCCGCGATCATGGATTGATTGATCCTCGCTGCGCCGGAGAGGAAAATATTCTGCACCGGAGCGCCGTATTTCTGATCCAGCCTAGCTTCGCTGACAAGCCAGAGGGGCAGCAACGCGCCGCTGGGTTGCGGGTAGGCGACGCGAAGAGCAACGGCCGCCGTCACCGAGCCAATTGGAAAACTGATCAAGAACCCCAGCACGAAGAAAGCAAGCGAAAAAAAACTCTTCCAAACTTTTCTCTTCACGTCTTACTCCTAACCCCTAACTCCTTACCCTTTACTCCTCGCTCCTTACTCACTTGCCCCTCACCCCTTACTCTCTTACCCCGTATCCTGTCACTAAGAGCAGAATCGCTCTTTCCAGCGTGGAATAGCAAGTGGATTCACCACCGTGTCGGGAACTTTGCCGTCCAGGATCGACAGAATGCTCTGCGCCGCCATCCGCTGCCCGGCGTCCTGGGATCCCGGATTGGTGCCGATGATGTGCGGCGTCATAATGAGCTTCGTCGGGTCAACCGCGCGCAGCGGGTTGTCGAGCGGCGTCGGTTCTTCGTCAAACACGTCCAGCGCCGCGCCGGCGATGATTTTCTCGTTCAGGGTCCGCACCAGATCGGCTTCTTTGATTGCGGGACCGCGCGAGGTGTTGATGATAAACGCCGTCGGCTTCATCAGCTTCAGCTCGCGCAGGCCGATCATGCCGCGCGTTTCTTTGGTTAAGACGACGTGCAGCGTAACCACATCGGACTCCCGCAGCAGGTCGTCCAGAGCGACCATCTTGATCCCCAGCGGCGCGACGGTCTCCTGCGAGACATAGGGATCGTAACCGAGGAACTTCATGTCCCAGGAGCCGAGGCGTTTGGCGACGTTGCGCCCGATGCGGCCGACGCCGATGATGCCAACGGTTTTCCCGACCATCAACGTGCCGCGATTCTGCGCCTCCCTCCACCCGTTAGCGCGCATAAAAGCTTCGTTGAGCTTTAGGCGCTTGAACAAAGTCACCATGAGACCGACGGTCGCCTCCGCCACGCCCAGGTAGTTCTCCGGCGTCGGGCTGTTGCAGCAGAGGATGCCCAGCTCGGTGGCGGCTTCGACATCGACGGTCTCGATGCCGATACTCGACTTCACCACCGCCTGAAGCTCCGCGCAGGAATCCAGAATATCCGCGCCGATGATATCCCGCCCCGAGGGGAAGACCACCGGCGCGTCGCCGATGAGGTTGATCAGCTCGCGCCGCTCATAGCGGAAACTGCGAAATTCATCGGCGTTTTTCCCCATCACCAGCACGCAGCCGGCGTTGCGCAGCATATCCTCGGCGAGCGTCAGCCGGGTCGGGCCGGTGAAACAGACTTTACGCTTGGATACCATGCCGACCCTCACTGCAGGTTGTAAAGTTTTTTCGCGGTCTCGGCGAACAGCCACTTCTTGGCTTCGTCGTTCAGATCCTCCCGCCGGCCGAGATGCTCAATGTTTTCCGGAAACTCCGTGTCCCAGTGCGGATAGTCGGAAGCGTAGTAAATGACCTTGTGAGTCACGACGCTGGTCGTGGGACCAATCAAAGGCTCATAGTCTTCGGCATGGAGATAAATGCGCCCTTCTTTTAAATACTCGGTCGGTTTTTTCTTGCAGTTCGGTGCCTCGATTGCGCCCCGCTTCTCCCACTCCTCGTTCATGCGTCCGAACCAGTACGGCGCCCAACTGCAACCGGCCTCCATAAACGCTACTCGCAACTTTGGGAAACGGTCGAAGACACCGCGAAACATAAAACTACAGCATTGCATCATCTGCGCGAAGGAGTGCGACAGCGTGTGCACCTCGATGAATTGGTCGAACATATCCGCGGCGAAATAATGGGGCCCGCGCACCGTGGCATGGATCCCAACCATGCAATCGAGCTTCTCGGCTTCCGCATAAATCGGCCAGAAACTTTCGTGGCCCAGAGGCAGTCGCAAACCCACGGCCGGCAGCATCAAGCCGACGAGCTTCAGCTCTTTAACCGCGCGGCGAAGTTCCTTGACGGCTTCCGCCACATCCTGGAACGGCACCAGCGCCACCGCCTTGAGCCGCGGGCTGACTTTTTGAAACTCCTCCGAGCAGAAGTCATTCCAGGCCTTTGAATACGCCACCGCCACGTCCGGCTCGCGAATCCACCCGACGCTGAGTCCGTTGGTCGGGTAGAGCACCGCGGTGGAGACGCCACCCTTGTCCATGGCGTCGAGCCAACTTTTCGCGTCCCTCGCGCGCGTGCCCAGCGTCCCACTTAGGGAACGGTCCCAGCTATCTCTCGGAGTGAGAGTCGCCGCTCGCTTGACATATTTTTCTGCCATGTATTTTTTCAGCTGATTGTCTTCTTCCGTAATATGGCCGTCCGCGTCGATCACCTCGAATCGATTCGCCATGTTCGATGCCCTCCTTCTTTTGCTCCTTTAAACTCGTCTACGCCTCAAGGGAGCTTGGTGTCAAGAGACGTTTGTAATAGATAATAGGAAAAGTGTAATGTGAGCCATAGGGGAGAAGCGGCAAGCGAAAAAATTTGTAGCCTGTTTACAATTGAGAAACCTATTGAGGGAACGCCATGCGCAAATACTGTTGCTTGCTATTGCTCGTGATGTGGGTCTTGTGGACCCGCAGTAGCGGGCCGACGCCGGACAGTTGGACCGCCGCGACCGGGTTCGCAAGCGAGGAAAAGTGCCTGGCGAGCGTCAAGGAAAAACTCGACACCTGGCGGCAGTTCAAGGACGCGAAATTCACCAAGAACGCGGTCACGTTTACCGGCAATAACAGTACGCTGACCTATTTCTGTTTGCCGGATAGCGAGGATCCGCGGAAGCGCAAAGTGAAAGAAAAGTCGTAAAGCCCGGTAGACCGAAAGGCGCCATTCCGCCATGAGCGACGAAGCCTGACCGCGGCAAGGAGAGAAAAACCGATGGCCATCGAAGCGAATCAGATCGTGATCGACGCCGATGCCCACGTGGTCGAGTGCGCGCGCACGTGGGATTTCATGGATCCCTCGGAGCAGAAATACCGCCCGATACCCCTCGAAACCCGCGAAGAAGCGGGAGTCAAGCAGCAGTTCTGGGTCATCGACGGCAAGGTGCGCGGGTTTCGTTTTCCCGCTTTCTCCAGCGCCGAGTTGGAGAAACGCCAACAGCAAGTCGGGCGCAGGTTTGCTGACGTTCAAGAATCCCGCGAGCTGGGCAACGTCGATCTGCGCTTGCAGCACATGGACGACACCGGCGTCGACATTCAGGTCCTGCACAACACGATGTTCATCGAGTCGGCGACGGAGCGCGCGGCGGTGGAAGTGGCGCTGTGCAAGAGCTGGAACCGCTGGCTGGCGGACATCTGGAAACAGGGCCAGGGCCGGCTGCGGTGGTCGTGCATGGCGCCGACGCTGAGCATGCCGGATGCCTTGGACCAAATCCGCTGGTCCAAGGAAAGCGGCGCCTGCGCGGTGCTGCTGCGGCCCATCGAGGGCAATCGCTTGCTCGCCGATCCCTATTTCTACCCGATCTACGACGAAGCGCAGAAGCTCGCTATGCCGATCGCGATTCACATCGCCAACGGCAATCCCTGGCTGGCCGACTTATATAATCACCCGGTGCGGATCGCCTCGACGTTACACCGCTTCAGAATCCCCACGGTGGCGGCCTTCAACGATATTCTCCTCAGCGAAATTCATCAGCAGTTTCCAAAATTGCGCTTCGGCTTCATCGAAGCCAGCGCGCAGTGGCTTCCCTGGGTGTTGCACGAAGCGAAGAATCGGTTCAAGACGCTCGACCGCGAATGGCCGGACAATCTGGCGCGCGAGTACGGCATGTTCGTGACCTGCGAAAATTCTGACGACATACCTTATATCATCCGGGAAGCGGGAGAAGACTGCCTGGTGATCGGCACCGACTACGGCCACACCGATATTTCCAGCGACGTCGATGCGATCAAGCTGTTTAGGGCAAGAGCCGACATTACGCCGGCAGTGAAGCAAAAAATCCTGAGCGACAACGCGCGCGCGCTTTACGGGTTGTGACAGCGCGCGCTAACAACGGCGCACCGAGTATTATAACGAACGTTATAAGTAAGTTTAGGTACCCCTCACCCTGGCCCCTTCGACTTCGCTCAGGGCAGGCTCTCTCCCGCAAGGGGAGAGGGAACTCAAAAGTCTCCCCTCCCTTGACCTGTCTGCGTGCAA
>JACPFE010000688.1 GCA_016183145.1 Deltaproteobacteria bacterium
ATGCACCCCGGCAACTCGCCTGTCAATGACGGGCAGCTTTACGATTCTACACAGCCGTAGTTTTGTTTGTCAAGGGGATGTCATCGAAGGGCCGCTGAACTCAGCGGCCCTTGGGTTTTTACGTTGATTGAGTCGGGTAATGGAGCCTGCGGGCGCTTATTAAATTTCCGCAACGCGCCGCATTTTGATTTTCTTCCGCTTGGCTTGTTCCAGAACATAGCGGCCGACGGCCAGGTCTTCGTCGGCGATGCCGTTGGATTGGAAAAAAATCCTCTTGGGCCGGGGTTGCGGAACGCCGCCGGCCACAATCTTTTCCAGCGGCACGATGCTGTCCCAGCGCAGGATGCCGAACTCGCACGCCGCCATGAGATCGCCGCTGTCGATTCTGGCGGTCGGTAAGTCATCGGTGACGATATAGTTCATATGGCGGATAAGATCTATCGAAACTTCATGCTTGACCGCCGCGTTGGCACCGATGGACGCGACCAGGACGTCCTCCTTGAGACGCGCGCCATGTACGATGGGTGTTGCGGCGTCCGTTGAGACGACGAGGATATCGGCTTCGGCTTCCGCTTCGCTGACCGAGGAAACTTCGCGCCAGTCGGCTTTGACGATCTTGCTCATCTGCTTAATGAACGCCTTACGTCGTTTTGGGGTGCGGCCCCAGACGACG
Organism: Deltaproteobacteria bacterium; assembly: GCA_016183145.1. Taxonomy (GTDB): domain Bacteria; phylum Desulfobacterota; class Binatia; order UBA9968; family UBA9968; genus JACPFE01. The sequence continues at coordinate 674 of JACPFE010000688.1, forward strand.
ACGCGTTCAATGGGACAGGCGTGGGCGATGGCTTCCACTTGAAACGTGGCCTGCCAACCGGGACCAATGACGCCCAGGGTTTTGGCGTTGCTCGGCGCGAGATATTTTGCCGCTACGCCGGTGGCGGCGCCGGTGCGCAGGCTGCTCAAGTAGCTCATGTCGATGATCGCCTGGATGCCTCCGCTGCGGCCGTTGTAAAGCGTTATCGTATTGGCTTCGCCGGCGTAGGAGCGCAGGCAGATGAGATCATAGTCCGCGTGCCATGCGGCCATCATGTTGAGCTGTTTTTCGCTGCCCTTGAGCCGGCGGCGCGGGACGCTGCGCACTTTGCCGGCGGCGCGGTCGTGAAACATCTTGTCGAGGCATTTTAGCGCAGTCGGCATGTCGATCAATTTGCGGGTTTGCGGTTCGCTGATGATTAACGCCATGGTTCAGAATCCTCTATGGGTTTATAGCCTAAGGGTAAGTTCCGGGCAAGGCGTAATAAGTCGGCCTAGCGCGCGTCTAATGGCCAATGGGGTTGACTGCGGTGGCCTTGACGATGGACGCAAAAATTGCGAGGGGTAACTTATGGCGGAGGCAGTACGATTATGTCCCCACTGTGCCAATAGTATTGGCATAGGCGCGGCGAAGTGCCCTTACTGCAAGGCGGATGTCGAATCGACCGCGACGCCGCAGTGGCCCACGCGGGAAGGAGAATCTGTGGCTTCTCGATCGGCGCCCAAAGCGACGCGCGTCTCGATGCTGGCAAAAATCATAATGGCGGCCGGCGTTGCGGTCCTTGCGCTGGGCGTTTATCTCGTCGTCGGGCAAGGGGGGCGGAGCGAGTCGCAACTGCTGCTTGAGGAAAAGATAAAAGAACTGCAAGAAAAAGAGCAGAAGATCCAGACGCTGGAAGCCGACGCGGCTAAGACGCGCCAGACGCTGACCGAGCAGACCGGCCAGTTGAGCCAGCTAAAAGCCAAGCTCGAAGAAAGCCAGAAGGAGTTGGCTTCAGCGCGAGTGCGGCTTGGCCTTGCAAGCCGGGAAGTCGACCGCCTGGCCTCCAGCCGGTCGCAGTCCGCGCCGCAAACGGCTTCGCGACCTCCCGATCCGGCTCCCCAGCCCACGCCGGCACCAACGCGCCGGGCGGCGGAAGCTGGGGTTTACGAAACCATCCGGGCGACTTCGGTGTACGAAGATCCGTCAGGGTCCTCGCGCGTGCTGTCGCAAATCGGCCCGGGTACCCGTATCAACGTCGTGCGCTCCGTCGGCGATTGGCTTGAAGTAAGGTCTAAACAAGGCAATCCGCCTGGATTTGTTCGTCTGGATGATGCTAAATTCATCGGCAGAGCAAATTAGGTATCGGCGGCCGGTTCCTTAATTCGCCTGAATTTAAGTTCCTTCCGCTTTAGGGCCCGCGATCTCTAAGAGCGTTTGTTATATCGGCGCTGGCTTTTTTTGCCGTCGCGGCGCCCTGGTTTCAAGAAAGTTTAACTCTATTGGAAGACTCTACTATAGCGCAACCAGCGGCCGGGGCTGCGACCCCGACGCACCGTTTCCTGTGGCGAACTTTCTCATCGCTACGGCACGTTAATTATCGGTATCTCTGGATCGGCACCGTCTGCATGAGCGCCGGGCAGTGGATCCAGCAGGTGACGCTGGGATGGTTGGTTTATGATCTCACCGGTTCGTCCGTGTTACTGGGAGTGCTGAATGGTCTGCGTGCGTTGCCCTTCCTGCTCGTGAGCCCCATTGCGGGCGTAGCTGCCGACCGGATGGACCGGCGCCGGCTCGTTCTCACCGCCGAGTGGGTGTTGATGATTACCGCCCTCGGCATGGGTCTTCTCGTCGCCTCCGGTTTCTTGGAGACCTGGCATGTGTTCGCTTTTACCCTGATCACCGGAGTCTGTTGGGCGTTCGTGGATCCGATACGCCAGAGTATGGTTCCGATGCTGGTGCCCAAACAGGAACTCATGAATGCGGTGGCGCTCAACTCCGCGGCTTTCAACATGACCAAGGTCATCGGTCCGTCGATCGGCGGGGTGTTAATCGCGGCATTCGGTGTGGCTGGCAATTTCTTTGTCCAAGGGTTGACTTACGCAGGGGTTGTTCTGTTCGTTTATTGGATGGTCGCGCCGGCTACCCCTTTGGAGGCGCGGCGATCTTCGGCGCTGGCCAACCTAAAAGAAGGGCTGGTCTACGTTTGGTCCAATCCAACGATCTTCGCCCTCATGATCACCGCTCTGGTCCCAAGGATTTTCGCCATGCCGTTTCAGACGCTTATGCCAGTGTTTCAGAAGGATGTACTCAAAGTGGGTCCAGAGGGGTTGGGGGTGTTGCTAGCCGCGCCCGGATTGGGCGCGATGCTCGCCGGGTTGATGCTCGCTACGCTGTCGTACCGGATCAGGCGTCAGGGAGTCCTGATGCTGGTTAGTTTGGTATCGCTGGGCGTTACGATGAACCTATTTTCCTGGACGACTTCTTTTCCCCTGGCGATTCTGGCTTTGGTCGGCGAGGGCGCCTGCCAAATTTTCTACATGGCCACTACCAATACGCTGTTGCAATTGATCGTGCCGGATCACCTGCGCGGTCGGGTGATGAGCATCTATTCCTTGGACCGCGGGTTAATGCCCGTGGGGTCGCTATTGGCCGGCGTCATGGCCCATTTTATTGGAGCGCCGGCAACGGTCAGCTTCATGGGCTTGACGGTCATCGTGCTCGGAATTCTCGTTGCCTGGCGGGCGCCGATTATTCGTGGCTTGGGCCATTCAGCCAAGGGCTGACTCAGCGAGCGCCGTGCTTGCGCCCACCGGTAAGTTCCTTTAGCATAAAAGAAATCCGCCATCGACGATCCGCCGCGCTGCGGGCCAAAGCTGGCTTACGTTTATCGTGCTCTCACGCCCACTATGAGAAAAACTCTCAAGCTCTTGGTTTTTGTCGCTGCTTTGTCCGGGCTTTTTTTGCTCGCTACTTTCCTGGCGTTTTATCATTTGCTCAGCGTCGGTGAATTTCGCCGTTTTTTGGTGAGCGAAATCGAGCAAAACACGAAATTCAAGGTCCAGTTGGGCGAGGCCAAGCTGGAGGTCGGACGCATTTTAGGCGTCGGTTTCCACGACTTCGCTCTGTCCGAACCCGACGCCGCCGAGCCGGTGATCACCGCTGAACGAATTACTGCGCGCGTGGCGCTGATGCCGCTGTTGCGCCGCAAACTGGTCTTTTACGAAATCCGTCTTAATAAAGCAGGCGCGCAGGTGGTGCGGGACAAGGACGGGAAGATTCCCTTGCTCGACCGGCTGCTCAACCTGCCCTTCCTCAAGAACGCTGACCGTCAATTCGCTCTCGACCTGAGGGCGCTGAAGATCACCGGCGCCAGGATCGATTTTCTCGACCATTTCCTCGAAGGAACGGCGCGCTCTGCGCGGCTGGAAGATCTCGATCTTGCGCTGGCGCGCCTGCGCGGCGCCGCATTGCGCGATTTTTTCCAGAGCCTGGTGCGCCGCAAGCGGGATCAGCCGCAGGGGACGGCATTGGAGTTCGAGCTTAAGACCGCGGTGGCCACCGAAGGCAGGGAAGCCCGGCTGCGGGCCAAAGGCACGATGATTTTTCCGAGCGAGCCATTGGAAATCGACCAGGCGTGGTGGAACGCGGAGGCGCAGATGACGGACCTGCCGGCGCCGCTGGTTCAATCCTATGCCGAGAACCGCCTGCCGGTAAACTCTTTGAGCGGGACTTTGGATGGGCGGTTTGAATTGGAAGGAAACCCGAAACAGCGGTTGCAGGCAAAGGGTGAACTTTCCTTCAAACAGTTGGTGATCGGCGCGCCAGAACTTTTTTCGGCACCGCTCGACGTTGGCGATGGCCGGCTTGATCTGGACGTCGGTTGGCAGCCCCGCCTGCCTGGCGGCGGGCAGGCGCAACAGTGGGAGCTGTCGCGCGTCAATCTTCGCTCCAAAGACCTGCAATTCGCTCTCACCGGCGCGCTGCGCGCGGCGGACAGTGAAGATCCCCAGTTGCAATTGACCGTGACTGCGCCAATCCTCTCCGTCGCCGCGGTCAAAAAGTATCTGCCGCCCAAGTGGGTCGCCGCGGCGCATGCCGAGAACTTCGTAGCGATCCTCCAAGAAGGGACTGTCAAATTAAACCGCGCCGAAGTCAGCGCTCGTCTCTCGGATCTCCGCGCGCCGATAGCGACGGCCGGCTTTGCTGAAGGCGCTTCATTGGATGTCGAGTTCAAGGGCGTCGGAACGAACGCTACAGGTGGCTATCTCTCTCTTCGCGGCCTCCAGGGCCGGATGATTTTGGAGAAGGGGTTGCTTTCGTTCAAAGGAGTTACCGGCGATTACGGGCAAAGCCGGTTGTCGAACATCGACGGCAACTACCGCTGGTACGGCGCGGGCCAGGGCACGCTGCAACTGCGCGGGCGAGGTGATTTGGATCTCGCCGAGTTGCGCGAGCAAGTGCAGCAGGGCTTGCTCCCCGCTTCGGTCACGAAAGCCGCCGCGGCGGTCCAAGAGATGGAAGGTAGGGGAAACGTCGATCTGGCGGTGAACCGGGCGGCGGAGTCGGCACCGCTGATCGAAGGCAGGATTTCACTGGACGGCGCGCGGTTCAAGTTGCATGATTTTCCGCTCACCGAGGTGCGCGGGGAGATTGCGCTTACTCCCACGGAGATCAAGGCGGAAAAAGTTCACGGGCTGCTCTCCGGCTCGCCCGTGCAAATTCACCTGACGCTGAAAGACTACGCCGAGGATGACGGGGCCTTTGATCTGACAGTGGAATCCGCAGGCGTCAGGGCGGGGCTAGTCGCACGATGGTTGTTATCCAGCGGTTCTTTGCAAGACCCTGGCATAGTGCGCGGCTCGGTTCGCTACCAGGGAGCCTTAGGGACTACGGAGGGCAGGAAGCTTACCGGCAATCTCGATCTTGCCGACGTGGAGCTTGCCGTCCGGCCGCTCCTGCAGCCGCTCAGAGATCTTAATGGCCGGATCTCTATCGACGAGGCGGGCATCGATTTTCAGAATCTAAAAGGCCTCCTCGTCGGGTCGCCAGCCGGTTTCAACGGCCGCTGGCGTTTTGCCCAAAAGCCGCAACTGTTGTTTGACTTCACCGCGCCGAATCTGGACGTCACCTATTTTTATTCCCAACTCAATCCCGAAGCGGCGGATTTCTACGCGAACCTTCAGGGAGTGGGGAAGATCACGCTCGGGCGGGGACGCATCAAAGCCTTTCAGTTTTCCGACCTCAAGGCCGATGTCGTGATCGACCGAAGGGTCTGGCGTTTGGGAAATATCGTGGCGCGCTCCGCCGGTGGCTCCCTGCAAGGCTCCGCAACCTTCACTGATCAACCGGGCATCCTGGGATTTTCCGTCGAGCCCAAGATCAAAGGCGTGCCGGTGCAAGGCGTTTTGGACTGGTTTGAAGCGGGCAAGGCCGAGATGACCGGCAAAGTCGATCTCACGGGGAAATTGGCGTGGATGGGAAAAGACGCCGCCGAACGCAAGCGCAGCGTCGAGGGATCCTTCAATCTGCGCATTGAAGATGGAACTATCGGGAGGATGCGCGTCCTGGTGCAACTTCTCAACTTGTTGGATCTGTCGCGCTGGTTTACCTTGCAGGGGCCGGATTTCGGTAAACAGGGCATTCGTTTTCGCGCCGTTACCGGCGACTTCAAGGTGACCCAAGGGGTCTATGCAACAGAGAATCTGGTCGTTGATAGCGACGATCTGCGCATGACCGGCGAGGGCAAGATCGATTTGCCGAAGGGCGAAATTGATTTCATCGTCGCCGTGCGCCCCTTTGCGGGAATCGATACCGTCATTGGCTACATCCCTTTGATCGGACGGAGCATTGCCGCCATCAAGAACTCTTTTCTCGTGGGAAGTTTCAATATCACAGGGCCGATCGAGGACCCGACCATCACTCCGGCGCCCTTGGGTACTCTGTCGGAATGGTTTTGGGGAGTGTTGGGTATTCCGAAAAATATCATCGGCCTGAGCGGCGAGGAGAAAAAGGAAGCCCCGCTGCAAGAGCAGTCTAAAGAGCCGGTCAAGGAGAGCGCCCCGGCGCCGACTCCATGAAAGCCGAGTTGGTCATCTACACGCGCAAAGATTGCTGCCTGTGCGACGAGATGAAGACGGTCATCCATCAGGTTGCCGCGCATACGCCGCTGGCGCTTGAGGAGATCGACGTCGACGGCTCGCCGGAGACTCAGGAAAAATACGGCAGCGAAGTGCCGGTGCTCTTCATCAACGGCCGCAAAGCGTTCAAATATCGGCTAAGCCGCAGGGAATTGGAGAAAAAACTAGCCAAACGTGTTTGAAAATCTGGATTGAGTTTTACATTTCAGGTTCTCCCAGGTTTAGTGTGAAAGAGTATTCACCACGAAGGACACAGCGCGGCTACGCCGCACCCAAAAACAAAATGCAACTTTTACCACGAAGGTCACGAAGAGCACGAAGTTAAGAAGTTTTAAAATATCAATGTCCGAAACCTTCGTGTCCTTCGTGCCTCCTTTGAAAATACCCGTTTGGGGATGAGAACCAAGAGGCCCGCCTGGGTTCCGTCATACCCGCGAAAGCGGGTATCCAGGCTAATTCGGCGCAACAAACCTGGATTCCCGCGTGCGCG
>JACPFE010000689.1 GCA_016183145.1 Deltaproteobacteria bacterium
CAAAAAAATCCCCGGCACGCTGGCGGAAATCGTCGACCCGGCGCGGAGCGCATTGCTCATCTGGGACATGGAGTACGGCATCGGCCCCAACGCGTTCAATTACAAAGAGATGCTTTCCAAGTTGCAGGAGCTGTCAGGCTTGGCGCGCCGCGTCGGCGTGCCGGTCTTTTATTCCGTGCAGACCGGATTCGACCTGGTCAAGGAAGAGGCCGGCGTCTGGGTGCGCGTCAGGATGAAGCGGGCCAAGGCGACGGAACCCAACCAACTCCTGAAAGAAAAAGAGAATCCTCACGACCGGGAAATAGTCGAGGAGCTGAAACCCCAGCCGCAGGACATGGTCTTTCAAAAACGCCGGCCGGACGGGTTTGTCGGCACCGACTTCGACCTCATGCTGCGCAGCCGAAACGTCAAAACGATCCTCATCGGCGGCGTGGCCACCGAAGGAGGCGTCGAAGGCACCGCGCGCAGCGCCCGCAATCTCGGCTATGACGTTGTCGTGGTGAGGGATTGCGTCGGCTCGCGCAACCGCGAATTGCACGATATGGCCTTAAAGCTTATGGAGCAGACGCACTTTGATATCGCCACCGCCGGTGACATAGCCGACATTTGGCGCGAAAAATGAACCGCCGGGAGATAATGCCCGCCCCACTGCCAAAAGGAGAATTTGACCCATGATCGAATTTTACCCTCCTTCGCAGAAGGCCACGGGTGTAAAGCCGTGGATGAATGCGAGGTGGGTACCCGCCGTAGCCTTGGCGCCCGGCCTTCGCAGCCGAAGGGACTGCTTCGGCGGAGTAGGCAAGGGGGGTACGCTTCGGAGGGTTTCGCCCGACCATGCATTTGGAGAGGTGCCGTGGCCGTAAGGCCATGGGGCTCTACCATATGTCGCTGTGCGCCCAGAAAGTGCGTTTCGCTTTGGCATAGTGATGCTAGATAAATTGAAAGATCAGATACGCCAGGTGCGGGGAACGGATTCGCTCCTGTGGCTTGTCGCCTTGGGCCACACCTTCACGCACTGGTGCCCCGCTACCTTTTATCTTCTGCTGCCCTACCTGGTCCAGGAGTTGGGGCTTACCTATAGCCAGGCGGGCTTCCTGGTCACGATCAGAGCGGTGGCCAACCTGCTCGTGAATATTCCAGCGGGGATATTGGTCGATCTCATCGGCAAGAAGGGATTGCTCATGGCGCTGGCATTGCTTGCTACCGGCGTGCCCTATTTCTTGGTCGGTGTCAGCCACAGCTTTTTCTGGGTGGCGCTGTTTATGGCGTTCGTCGGCGTGGGCAACTACCTCTGGCACCCGGCGGCGATCTCCACGCTGTCGGAAAAATATCCGGACAAGCGAGGTTATGCGATCGCGATCCACGCGATCGGGCCCAACGTCGGCGAAAGCATTGCGCCAATCCTGGTGGGCGTGCTGTTGCTTTTCTTGTCCTGGCGTAACGTGTTGTTCGTCAATCTCATTCCTGGGATCGTGATTGGCTTCATCCTTTGGAAGTTTCTCTTTGGCAAGTTGGAAACGCGCGCTACAGGAGAAAAGGGGCTATCGACCGGCGAGTACTGGACAGGCATGAAAAAGCTGGCGCGGGCGCCAAGCATCTTGTTACTGGTCATCGTGGCCGGCATGCGTTCGATGACGCAGCAAGGACTCCACACCTTTCTGCCGATTTATCTTACCCATGATCTCGGATTATCCAGCGCCATGGCGGGGCTTTACCTATCGGTCACTCAGACCGCCGGCATGATCGGAACGCCACTTGCGGGGAGCATTTCAGATCGCCGGGGTAGAAAACGGGTCCTAACCGCCGGGCTTTTTTCAACCAGCATCGTTCTAGTGGTTCTGGCGTACTTTCGGATGACCTGGTTATTCATCACCGCGCTCGCCTTTCTTGGCTTCTTTCTATACGCGGTCAGACCGGTCATCTGGGCCTGGGTCTTGGACCTCGGTCCCAAGGAGCTGGGCGGGAGCATGGTGAGTTTCTTCTCCGGCTCTCAGTCGCTGCTCAGTTCTTTGTCTCCCGTGATCTGCGGTTTCATCGCAGACCGTTGGGGTATTCTCTCAGCATTTTACTTTCTCGCCGGCACCGTATTTGTAGCCAACCTGGTTGTTTTGGCGATCCGCGAAGAGAAGCGAGAAGAGCCGGCGATTGTTGAGGAGCCTGTTCAAGCGCTGTGACGGGATACTGAAAAACCTTCGATTCACCTTTCGACCATGATCAGGGCGAACGGAGACTTTCTCAGCAGCGTGCAAGACATTTCTGCCGGAAACCTCGCGGTGCAAAATCGCTCCCATCCATCGGCAGGTTGCTGAAAAACTGGTTTTCGTGCTTCGAGAGCCGGCACGAACGGAAAATTTCCAATGATTCCTACCGCTCCTCCGTTCGCCCAGAGGTTCTCAAAGGGTGAACGGACGTGTCTACAGCAGCCTGCCAGTCTAAAATCTGTAGTCCCGATTATTGATTTTCTGCGAGAACAGATGCTAATACCGGCCATCCTTGGCTGATTTCTTAGCTCACCGGCTCTGCGGCTTGACAAAGAGGTACATGCTTGCAAAAAAGACCAGCAGTTTTTGGCGTTCTTTGCGACCTTTCGGCAGGCTTGACAAGGACAAAAATCTTTTATAAACGGTAGCACAGTCTCTGCGGGGGGATCAGCCGCGGAGCAAAGCGCGATTATTACTATCAGTTGTCGTAGGAAAGGGTGGTCGAGGGTTTACTGTGTGCAACCTCAAGCGATTTTCGGGGATGCAATACATGTATGCCGCCTAAATCCGTTAACGCGAATCGCTAGTTCGCTCAGCCGAGACTTAATTAGGTGATGTTTCTTAGAACAAGAGAAAGGAGGGTTTCAGATGAACCCGCGCGATCATCTCGAGCGGAAATCGGAAATTAGACCTAATGATGATAATGGCGGAATTGTTCAGAAAATCTATCGCCCGCCGGTCGATTCCTGGTTTCAAAAGCGCCTCGTCTATGTCAGAAACGAGCTTAGGAAAGAGATTCAGACCAAAGTAATTCGCTTGACCAAGGATCAATGATTCAATTCACCTCCGCCTCGTAGGGAATAAAACTCCACGGCGGACTTCGTAAACTCTACCTTGTTACAACGGCAAATCTTGATCCCGCTGCTGTCCGCGTCAAAGTAAAGCTGAAATAAGGCGGGGACTATGAACCTCGCATCCATTTCCAACTTATTATTTCGGCAAACCAAACAGCCTAACGGTTTATAACGTCCGCCGGCTACTTGAAAATTCCCTCTCTTTCGAGTTTTCGGACGATTCGCTCGTCGACCAGATCCTCGGTTTTCAGCTTGGTGAACTTTGGGTCGAGCCGGCTTAAGATTCGCACGGTGTTGCGCACGCCTTGGACGGTCGGAAATATGCGCCGGCTATAGATTTGAGTTAGCGCATTCTCGGTCCGGTCGAGTCGTCTTGTCAAGCCGCGTGGTGCAGAGACAACGCCGCTCGGACCCCTCGCCCTTATCGAATATCGCGCGCCGCCGGCACGAGAACATAGAGCGCGATCATGCAGAGCGTGCCGGCGATGCTCATCGACGCCGCGGCCCAGGGCGCGCCGATGAGCGCGGAGAGCGCTCCGATGAGCATTCCCCCGAGCAGCAACAGGACCTGAGTCATATGAAACAGCGCCATCGTGCGGCCGCGGTACTCCCGCGGCGAATAGGCTTGAATTACGGTTTGCACGAGGGCATGGGAGCTGACATGGCACAGGCCGATGACCGCCATCGTCGCCATCGATAGGGAAAACCAAAGGGACGCGGAGAAAACCACCACGAGCAGGCCGTAGAGCGCGACGCCGCCGAGCATGAGGATGCCACGCGGCAGGCGGTCGCCGACCGACGCGAGGAGCAGGGAGCTGCACAACGCGCCGATTCCCAGCGCCGTGAGCAGCAGCCCTTGTCCCTGTGCGCCGACGTGCAGCAGATCGCGCGCGAATACCGGCAAAAGAGTGCTGAAAGGAATCATGAACAACGACGCAAAAACAACGATGAGCAGGCCGGAGCGCACCTCCAATTTGCGC
>JACPFE010000690.1 GCA_016183145.1 Deltaproteobacteria bacterium
AACGCGAGCGACTACGTGTGCAATTACTCGATGTACGTGATCCTCGATTATCTGAAGCGCTGCCGGCTTCCAATCCGTTACGGCTTCATCCACATTCCGCACGACTACGATCCAAGGAAGGCGAGTCGAATCTTATCGAGGGTCATCGGCAAGATCGTGGCAGAGCAATAGCGGGACTCTTTTCAGGCCCATCTCGATTTGTTAGCATGCCCATCGTTTAGCTGGCTAAATGTGTTTCTCTAGCAATGACAATCCGCCGCAACCAAGTTGACGACGCAAATTTCAACCGCAACGCAGATCTTACAGCGGCGAGTTTCGGAATCGCCCTGGTAGCGGTCTCGTAATATCGCGAGTCGTTTTCAAGCCCCAAGCTTTCGTAGCCGATTGCTTCCGCTGCGGTTAACGTAGAACCCGACCCGGCGAACGGATCCAGCACGATGCCTTCCCCGAGCGGGAGAACTCCGCGCACGAGCGCGCGCAAAAAAGCTTGAGGCTTAAGACTTGGATGCGGCGCTAGGTTTCGCTCGGATTTATGCGTCGGCGATGATGGGATGACGTCGCCAAAAGGCCGGTCGGCGGACGGCCGCCTGAATCCACCCGTTTTCCACCTGCGAAGATTGTCTTGCACGCGTCCTTCGATCGGCTTACGAAAAACAATCCAAGGTTCCCACATCGAACGCGGCATGACGCTTACACCGGAAAACTCCTTGTGCGCGTGTTTCGGTCGATCACCGCCACGCATCGTCATGACCAGCCGTACGATTTCTCCGCGTCGCTCCAATCCGGCGCGTGCCAACGCGCCGGAGACAACATACGACAGCAACGGATTGCTAGCCACGACAACGTTCGCGCCGGGGACGAGGACCGGAAGCAGCGCCCGGCCCCAGTTAAGAAAGAACCGCGCAAGCGCGTCCAGATCTTGCGGAGACAAAACCGTGAAGCGCGGCAGCGGAGATCGTTTTGCGCCGTCGAATGCCGGCGGAATTCGCCAGACCCCTCCCTTGCCTTTGTGCAGTTTTTCTTGTTGCTGCGGGCTGTATTCGACCAAGCCGTATGGTGGATCGGTCACCACCGCATGGATCGAGTTCTCAGACTGTTCTCCCAGCCATTCGAAACAATCACCCTCAATAAGTTTTGTTCTGCCGAAGACGAAAGACCTTGAGGGTGGCTGCGGTCTTGCTTTTAATCCGTATGCTTCAGCCGATGTTTCACGAATCGTGTATACACCGCGATCACGGCGAAGAAAGAGCGAATCGGAGTTCAGTCGAAGATAGGAGCGCACGCTAGAGGCGGTCGCTGTGCCCAGCAATTCGCGAACTGCGCCGTGGATTTCAGTAACGGATGCGCCACGCGGCTTGCTCGACAAGACACTGACAATGGCGTCCCGCACCTCGCCCGGTCGCCGACGCGCGTTAGCTTGGCGTTTTCGCTCAGTCGCCATTGAAGGTGACGCTACGACGTCTAGACGTCATTGTCAATTCTTGGTGTCATCTGCGCGCGGAGTTTTTCCCACCGCTTGATCAGCATGCCGAAGATAGCTCCTGAGAGCGCGAAAAGCAGCACCAGCGCCCACAGCATCGGCTCGTAGGTTTGCCAGCGGTCGTAAATCGCGCCGGCGATCACCGGACCGGCGACGCCGCCCCACATGTAAAAGAAGCTCATGTAGCCGCGGATCTTTGCGAAGTGTTTGCGGCCGAAGAAGTCGCCGACCACCGCCCAGCCGATGGCGTAGGTGGATTCGACGGCGGTGAACAGCAAGGTGAAGAGCAAGAGCAGCCACATCGAGCTACCGAAAACCGGCAGTAGCATGCCGCCTGCCGCTACGAAGAGTATGCCCGCCACCAGGCGCGGTTTGTTTACCCGGTCGGCGAACCAGCCCAGGAGCAGCGTGGTCGTCATGCCAAGAAAAGCGAACGAGCTGAGCAAGAAAGCGGCCTGTGGCTGGCTCATTCCTTTCCACACCATGAGCGGTACGAAATGGGTCGCGATCGCGTGATACGACATGTTGCGGATCGCGTTGCCCAGCACCAAGGTCCAGAAAGTGAAAGAGCGGAACGCTTCGCCGGTGGTTACGTCCACCTCGGCTGGCGCGCGCCGTTGCGGTTCATTTTTTTGATCTTCCGCCGACGCGGACGGAATGTCGCCGTCGGGCAATAGACCCATGCTCTCCGGCGAGCGGCGGATGGTCGATGAAAGCGGCACGCCGATCAGCAGGAACATCACACCGGCAAAGGCGGCGCCCCAGCGCCAGCCCCAGGAGAGCACGATGGCGCTGAGCACGGGCGCGATCAGTACGCCGCCCAGGCTGAAGGAGGCGCTGTTGACGGTGATCGCGCGCGCCCGCTTGCGGATGAACCAACTGTTGGTGAGCACCATGGGCGCGTGCATGAAGCCGCCGGAATGCGCCAGCGAAATGACGCCGATGTAGACGACCAGAAACATCGCGTAGCTCTCCACCGTGGAGAGCAGCAGGTAGCCGACGCCCATCAGCAAGACCGCCGTGAGCATCACCGGGCGAGGACCGTAGCGGTCGAGCACGTGACCGACGATGGGGCCTTCGATGGCGCCTTCGGCGCGCGCCAGAGAAAACGCGAACGAGGTTGCGGTCCGGCTTAGATTCAAATCCTGGCTCAGCGGCAGGAAAAAAATCGTGAAGCCAAAGCTGTGCAGCCCGGCGCCGAGCACCCGGAGCGCGGCGGAGGCGGCGACCATGCGCCAGCCGTAAAAGAGGCCGTTGAATCTTTTCAGCAAGAGATCGATCCCGGTGTCCGGTCGGCAGTGGTTCAGTACGGTAAAGATCCCTCACTTCGTTCGGGATGACAACGCGTTTAAGTGTCATTCCGAGCAGAGCGAGGAATCTTTTTTGATGCTTAAGGTAATCTGTAAACTTACATGAATCACTGCCGTCTAT
>JACPFE010000691.1 GCA_016183145.1 Deltaproteobacteria bacterium
CCCTCCTCGACTCGTCATTCCCGCGCACGCGGGAATCCAGGTTTGTTGCGCCGAATTAGCCTGGATACCCGCTTTCGCGGGTATGACGGAACCCAGGCGGGCCTCTTGGTTCTCATCCCCAAACGGGTATTTTCAAAGGAGCACACGAAGGCCACGAAGGTTTCGGACTTTGATATTTCTAAACTTCTTAACTTCGTGCTCTTCGTGACCTTCGTGGTAAAGTTGATTATTTCGTCTTTGGTTGCGGCCTTGCCGAAGCCAGCGCTTCGCTGGCCAGGGTGCCGGCGGCTATAGCAGCCGGTGGTACCAGAGCAGTGAAAGCAACGCCGACGCGAGCGCTGCGACCGCCGCCGCGGCGGCGAAAAGGGCGGTGATTTCCATGTCTTTCTTCTCCAGTACAAACCGGGCACTGAGCGCTCGGTAAACTTTCCTCAGATCTGCCGCGGTGCCCGCGTAGAAATACTCGCCGCGGGTCATGTTGGCGACCGCCTTGAGCGATCCCTCGTCGAGGCCCACGCGCATAGACCAGCCTTCGAAGCCGATGGTCTCGCCGCTCGGCGTGCCGATGCCGACCGTATAGATACGAACGCCGCGATCGGCGGCCATCTGGGCCGCCGCGATGGTGCTCGGGCCGGTGGTCCGCTGGCCGTCGGTGAGCAAGATGATGGCGGCCGATGTGTAGGAGCCGGGCGGGACCGGCTGGAACGCCGGTTTCTCCGCTTTATGCGCCTGATCCAGGGATGCGCCGCGCCGGGCATCACGCCCGTATATCAACGCGCCCACATCAATGCCGGCATCGGGGAAGATCGTCGCCAAGGAGACGATGATGCCGCTGCCGATGGCCGTGGCGCGTTGCAGTTGAAACCGATCGATCGCCGCAATGATATCCTCGCGGTTATGCGTAGGCGACTGCACCACCGAGGCGGTTGCGGCAAAGGAGACCACGCCGATGCGCACGTTTGAGGGCTGCTCGGCGACAAACGCTTTTGCCGCCGCCTTTGCCGCAGAAATGCGATTGGGCTCGACGTCCGTGGCACGCATGCTGCCCGAGATGTCCATGGCCAGGATGATGGTTTGATGCGCGGAGGGCAAGGTGACAACGGCGGCGGGGCGGCCAATGGCGGCGATCATCGCCATCAGCGCGAGCAGGAAAAGCAGCGGCGGAATGTGGCGGCGAAATCTCTGACCCGCGCTCATCGCCTCTTTCACCGTGGTCAAGCTGGGATACATGAGCGCGGTCCGCTGTTTTCGGCGGAGCAAGAAAACGTACGCGGCAACCAGCCCCGGCACCATTAGGAACAGCCAGAGCGTCTCAGGCCAGAGAAACTTCACGGCTCCCTCTTAGGTGCTGCGGCAGGCTTCCGCCCGCCGCTAACTGGCTGCGCCGCTTGCGCAGGTCGGCGAAGCGCACAATGGCATCCACCAGATCATCCTCGGTGGACAACTCCAGCGCATCCATGCCCGCCTGGTGAAATGCCGACTTGAGCTCCCGCTCGCGCCGCTCGGCGAGAGCCGCGAAGCGCTTGCGAAACACTCGATCATGGGTGTCGACGAACACCAGTTCGCCGGTCTCGGCATCGCGCATGGCGAGGATCCCCAGGTCGGGCAAGGCGAACTCCAGCGGATCGCACAGCCGCACAGCGATGGCCTCGTGGCGCCGCGCAAGAAGGGCCAGCGGCTCAGCCCAGCCGGGCGCACTGATGAAATCGGAGAGGAGGAAAACCAGGGAGCGTCTTTGCATGACCCGAGAGGCGGTGTGAAAAAGTTCGCGCAGATCCGTCGCCTTGGATTCCGAGCGCTCGGGCCGCGAAAGTAATTTGTGCAGAATATGGAGCGCGTGGCGCCGGCCGCTCCGCGCCGGAATCACCGTATCGACGCTGTGGCCGTAGAACAGCGCCCCGACGCGATTGCCGTGACGCGTCAGAAGCCGCGCCAGCACGGCGACGAAATCGATCAACAGGTCGCGCTTCTGGCCGCGGGAGCCGAAATCCATCGAGGGGCTGAGATCCAGCACAAACCACGCCGTGATTTCGCGTTCCTCGTTGTATACCCTGACATAGGGCGCCATGAGACGAGCGGTGACGTTCCAATCGATATAACGAACATCGTCGTGATACTGGTATTCACGCAGATCGGCGAGATCCAGACCAAAGCCGCGAAACAAGGTCCGGTAGTCGCCATGCAGCAGCCCGTCCAGGCGACGGATCACGGTCCACTCCAAGCGGCGCAAAATATTTTCCGCCGTGGGAATGCGAACAGATTGCTCAAAACGGCTCATACGGCGTTTGTACGATGTTCAAGGTTCCAGGTTCAATGTTCGCCCCCTCCTTCATCCTCCCCCGCGACGCGGGGGAGGAAAGAGGTGGGGGTTTGAACTTTGAACCTTGAACGATCTGCCTCCGCGCTTTGTGCCGCAATTTTGACATGGGTCTCCAGCGGCTTGTCGGGAGCGGCTATGCGCCGAAGGATCCGCTGGATCAGTTGATCTGCCGCGATCCCGTCGGCGAGGGCCTCATAGGTCAGCACCAACCGGTGGCGAAATACATCGGGCACCAGATCGGTAACGTCGCCGGGCAAGACATAGGCGCGTCCGCGCAAAAACGCCAGCGCCCGCGCGCCCTCGATGAGATGGATCGAGGCGCGCGGACTCGCGCCGAATGACAAATACTTTGCGACCTCGGCGACGCCGTAGCGCTCCGGATAGCGCGTTGCGAAAGCGAGGCGCACGCCGTATTGCTTGAGCGCCGGATCCACGTAGACGTTCCGACAATCGCGCTGGAGCGCGCTCAGTTGCTCGGTGCTAACCATGGGGACGACATCGTTTGGCGCGCCGGTAACCCTGTCGACAATGACGAACTCCTCTTCCTCGGTTGGATAGCCCACGAGCACCTTCATCATGAAGCGGTCCACCTGCGCCTCGGGCAAGGGGTAGGTTCCCTCGGTCTCAATGGGATTCTGCGTGGCCAGTACCAGGAACGGCTCGGGGACCCGGTGGCTCTCCCCGGCGATCGTGACCTGGCGTTCCTGCATGACCTCGAGCAACGCGCTCTGCACCTTCGCCGGCGCCCGGTTGATCTCGTCGGCAAGCAGCAGATTGGCGAACACGGGTCCCAAAGAGGTGGCAAAGTCGCCGGTCTTTTGGTTATAGATGCGCGTTCCCACCAGGTCCGCCGGCACGAGATCCGGCGTGAATTGAATTCTCTTGAAAGAGCCGCGAATGGTTCTCGCGAGCGTCTTGATGGTAAGCGTCTTGGCGAGCCCCGGGACGCCCTCGACGAGCAGGTGACCCTCCGCCAGGAGCGCCACCAGCACTCGCTCCAGAAAATGATCCTGGCCGACGATGACCTTCTTCACCTCGTAGAGGATGCGCTCCATGAGTGAAGCGATTTCGCTGTGGTTGGTTTCTTTGTCGTCCATAGGCACCTGCAAGCTCAAAGCTCTAAAATTGAGGTCCGAAACGGGTTGAACATTGAACCCATTCGCCAAGCTCAGGGCAGGCCTGGAACATTGAACCTTGAACTTCCTATCAGAACGGCGGCACTCCCACGGCGGCTGCCGCGTTCTCGATGGGAACCGCAAAGCCGATGCCCACGAACACGCGCTGCTGGGTAGGATTCAAGATACCGGTGACGATGCCGACCACCGCGCCGTCTGCCGTCACCAGCGGCCCGCCGGAGCTGCCGGGATTGGCCGCGGCGTCGAACTGGATGAGATTCGTGAGCAAGCGTTTTCCCTGGGGCGAGCGGAATTCGCGCCGCAGACCCGACACCACTCCCGCGGTCACCGACGGACCTATGCCAAATGGAAAGCCCACGGCGAAAACTTGATCACCCAATGCGAGGTCCGCAGTGGACCGTATGGTCGCGACGGCAAGACCGTCGGGAATCGTTCGCGCCTGAAGCACGGCCAGATCATGCTCCGGCCACACGCCGGTGATCGTGGCGTCGGATTCGAGCCCGTCGGCGAAGATGACTCCGACCCGTTTGGCGCCGAGCACCACGTGGAGGTTGGTAAGGATGGTGCCTTTGTCGACGATGACGACTCCGCTGCCGACGCTTCTCTCGATGTCCGCGCCGCCGGTCTTTTCCAGGTCCATCCGACGCACGCTAACAACGGCAGGTCGTATGACCGCATATGCCTTGGCCGCGGGCGACGGAAGGGCATGAGTCTCGAGGGTGTGCAGCACCGCGGCGCGGATATCCTCCTGGGTGATCTGGCGCGTCGAGGGCGCCATCGCCGCATAGGCAAACACCAAAAGCAAAGCGCACAGCCCGCCCGCCGCAATCCATCGCATCCGTAGGCCGCGCGCGTAGAACTTACGCCGTAAGAAGCGGGACTGCCGGCCAGCGCGGTGCGCTGAGGCGATTTCACGCGCCTGAACGGGGATATCAGACTGATCCGAACGGTTGGTCGGGTTTAACCGCCCGGCCATCGATGATCTACTGGAGCTGTAGAGCGTTATCCGTCTCATATGCGGCCCTTCCGGTTCAACCGCCTAGGCCCTCGGCTTACCTGCAGTTATCATTGTACACGGCAGAGCAATGCCAAATCCACTTTCAAGAAAGTCAAGCAAAACGATCTAAATCTATCTTATGGCAGATGAAGAAGAAAGCCCCTGCTTAGGGTCTCGGCCAGCGATTCGTTAATGCGCAGAATTCCTTTCTGGATCTTCCGCCGTCCTTTCTGATTCCGTTACCGGCGCGGCGGTGATTTCGTTCTAAGCAGACTCGCCACCGTTCTCTATCCGTTCCTGCGGCGCTTCCAATGTCGGCGGAATCGGCGCAAACTCGGGCTCGGAAATTCTAATCGCCATCCCCCCCTTTTGTCCGTTTGACGCCCCCCTTTAGGCGAGTAGAATACGCGGCTAATGAGTTCGGTACTGGTATCCACGCGTGATTTGGGGTTGAATTCACAAGCGATCACGAACACGACCGACGCATTACGGGTAAGCACTTCAGCGCTATTAGCTGCCAGTTGAATTCTCCGAGTCTTACATGAATGAAATCAAGTTTGTCGATACGACCTTGCGCGACGGTCAAGCGAGCCTGTGGGCGGAAAATATGCGCACCGGGATGATGCTCCTGGTGGCGGAGCGATTGGACAACGCCGGCTTTGAGGCCATTGAGATCATAGCGTCGAGCCACCTGAAAAAGTGCGTTCGCGAATTGCGCGAAGATCCCTTCGAGCGGGTGCGCTTGCTGGCGCGGAAAATCACCAAGACGCCGCTGCGCGCGCTCGGCTCGGCGCGCATCAACCCCTTCGAGCTGACGCCGGATGCCGTGCTCGACCTCTGGTATGAGCGGCTGTTCGCCGCCGGCATCCGCCAGCTTAGAGTGATGGATCCAGCGAACGATTCGGCCAACTGGCGCACGTCGATGGAGCGGGCGAGGCGTGTCGGCCTCGCCACGATCTTGAACTTGACCTATTCGGTTTCGCCCAAACACAGCGATGAATATTACGCCCGCAAGGCGGGCGAAGCCGCCGTCCTGGCGCCGGATTTCATCTGCCTCAAGGACCCCGGCGGCCTGCTGACCCCGGAACGGACGGCGAGCCTGGTGCGGGTTATCCAACAGCACACACCTGGCATACCGTTTGATCTCCATGTTCACTGCACCACCGGTCTCGGCCCCCTCTGCGCGTTGGAAGCGATGAAATTGGGCGTGGAAATTGTCGACACGGCCGTGCCGCCGCTGGCCAACGCTTCCTCGAACCCATCGGTTTTCAACGTTGCCCAAAATGCGCGCGCCCTTGGGTATGCTCCCTTCATAGATGAGGAACCATTGTCGCTGGTGGCCCGGGATCTCGACTTCATCGCCAAACGGGAAAAATTTCCCATCGGCGCCCCGGCGGAATACGACTACAGCCAGTATGTCCATCAGGTACCGGGCGGCATGATCTCGAACCTGCATCACCAACTGAAAAATCTGGGCATGCTGCACCGCCTCAACGAAGTCCTCGAAGAGACGGTTCGGGTCCGCGCCGACCTCGGCTATCCCATTATGGTGACACCTTTCTCACAGTTCGTCGGCAGCCAGGCGGCGATCAACGTCATTCGGGGGGAGCGCTACGCCGAGGTGACCGATCAAGTGATTCAATACGCCCTCGGCCATTGGGGAAAAGAAGCCGCCGCCGAGCTGGATCCCAACGTCAAGGACAAGCTGTTGGACCGCCCGCGGGCCAAGGAGTTCACCAAGTGGCACCCGCCTCAACCCTCTCTTGAAGACATCAGGGCCAAGCTCGGCGGGCCGGGCGTGAGCGACGACGAATTGCTCATGCGCTACGTGGTAGGTAAGGATGACGTCGAGGCGATGCGCGCAGCCAGCGGTCCCAGAGAGTACACCGGCGCGAGAAACCCGTTGCTGACGTTGTTACAAGATCTCACCAAGCGGACGGAGTGCCGCCAGATCTACATTCAAAAAGACGGCCTATCCGTCACGCTCGAAAAAAAAGCCAGTCCCGAACTTTGAAATCCGATTCCGCCACCTGGGCCCCGTCGCCTACTCACGCGCGACCGGCTACGTGGGCAACAACAAATAGATTGTCCCCCCTTTCTCCCATCAATAAGGCTCAGCGAGAATCTCATCATAGACATCCAGGAGATCCTCCTTCTCCAGATGAAGAAAATGGCCCACGCCTTTTATGACTTTCATCTCTGCTCGCGGAATCTGGGTTGCAAGGACCCTAACGTCATCCGCGTCAATGATCGTGTCGTTTTCACCGTGCAGGAGGATGGTTTTGCACTTTATTTTGCTCACATCGACGGCCTTGCCTAACTCGCCGATAGAAAGGACCCACAGCCCATGCCGACAGAAGGCCTCTAATGCCTCCTCGCTCATCCGCTCGAATTGCGTGACAATCTTCTTTTTTATCGCCGGTGGCAGGTCCTGGCCGAAGCTCTCAATCAAGGCCTTAGCCACCCCGGCGCTGTCTTGTGGAAAGACTTGCGTGCCTTCAGTAATCAGCTCGGTCATCTTTTTGTTCGGCCTGGTCCCCATGCTCGCCATGATCAAACGTTGTACTCTATCTGGATGTCGCACGGCATAACCGGCGGCGATCACGCCTCCCCATGAGGCGGAGCAGATGGTAAGTCGATCGTCTGTACCCGCTGCGTTAACAACCGCGCCCAATACGTCGACCTGTTCGTCAAGCGTCAAATCGACGGACCCGCTCACAATCCGCCCCTTGCCTTGGTACGGAAAATCGAAGATGACGATCCGGTAATCCCGGCAGAATCGACGCACAAAGCTCTGCCACATCGCCATCGACTGTTGGATGCCGTTAATGAAAACAAGGGTGTGAACCCCATCGCCGTACACTCGATACGGTATAACGAACCGGTCCATGTTGAGGGCGGTCTTGGTTCGCGGCATAACCCAAGCGGCCATCAGCGGTCCCCCTGATAATCAAGTCTCTTGCCGTGATCGTACGTCTTGCTTCTCAGACATTGCATTGAAATCATTATACTCTATAAGCAGCTACTTCGCCCCTGGAGCGCGTCCAAAAATGTTTTTCAGTCGGTTATCGATATCATGCCTGGCAAGAGCTGAGTTCTTCAGATACAAGCGGACCTGAACTCCAGCTTTTTGTTCTAGGATACAATGCCGACGAGCATTCGCCAAACCCGGCTATGCTACTGTAGTGCGTCCAACGCTTCTCTACATTAGCAGGATGCTGTTACGTGTCAGCCTGAACGAAGTGAAG
>JACPFE010000692.1 GCA_016183145.1 Deltaproteobacteria bacterium
CCTACTTATAAGAAATTATCTCGCGCCAAGGACGCCAAGGGCGCAAAGCAACCCGCGTTGTCATTTCGACCCAAGGGAGAAATCTTTCTTAGATCCCTCGCGTTCGCTCGGGATGACAGACCGACCGCCGTCACGTGGCGAACGTAGCGTTCTTTGCGCGAGCAAACTCTTATGATCCGACAACACTACTTTTTCTCAGTGATCTCGACCTTATGATATTTCAAGTGGCGGTTGTACCAGTCGACCACGTTGGCGGCGACGTCGTCGAAGTAGTCATTGTAGATGCCATAGTGGGTGGTCTTTTTATATAAAACCAGCTTCTTAGGTTCGCCGGCTTTTTCGTATAAATCGAAGGACTGCTGTTCCGGCGTGACCGCGTCGCCTTCCACGGCGATAAAAAGCGCGCCGCGCGGCGAAAGTTTATGCACGACGTCGATGGGGCTGTATTCCAAAATCGCTTCGGCGCAGGCGAGCGGCATGGCGTCGGGGATTTTATCCGCCACTTCTTTCTTGATGGTGGTGGCCTGGCGCTCCGGGGTTTGCACCATGATGCCGCCTTCACGGGCGCTGACGATAGCGCCTGAGCCGGTGGTCACTCGTTTCTTACGGTCTTCGTCGATGCTTTTGAGGTAATCAACCCACTCGTATTCGCGGCGCATGCAGTGGAGCCAGTCCCGGCCGCTGCTGACGCCGAGATAGCTGACGCAGCACTTGACCCGCGAATCGATGGCGGCGACGTAAACGGCATTGCCGCCGCCGGTGCCGCCGGAGCCGTAGGTGGCGATCCGGTCGGGATCGATTTCCGCGCGCGTCTGCATGAAGGTAATCGCATTGCGGATGTCTTCCGCCTGCCATTTCGGCATGACCCAGCCGCGCTCGTTGCCCTCGCTGTCGCCCCAGCCGCGGTAGTCGAAGCAAAGGCAGGCGTAGCCCGCGGCGCAGAGCTTCTCGAACATCATGATGTAGTGCTTAGCATCCTTCAGTCCGAGAAAGCCCGGCCCTTGTACGATGCCCGGATAGGGTTTGCTCTGGTCCGAATCCGGTAAGTAGAGCACGCCGGCGAGCTTTATGCCTTCGCTATAAAAATTAACTTTTTCTGTACGCATTTTAGAACTCCAAAAGTTCGTTCAATAAGTTCAAAATGTTCAAGTCGTTCAAAACGTTTTGAAGAGGCGGATCGGACGATTTGAACTGTTTGAACGGCTGGAACGATTTGAACGGCGTTTACGCTCTTACCGCCGGCAGCACCTCTTGTCCTAACAAGTCAATTTGCTGGAACCAGTCGGCGTAGCGGAAGCGCAGATCGAAAACGATATGATTAAGGCCGGCTTCTTCGTATCGTTTGGTATCACGAGCGACATCCGCCGGAGTTCCCGCCATGAGCAATCCTTCGATGTCGGCAACCGTGGTGAAGGTGCCGGACGCCGGTCTCACCCAAGTTTTCTTGGCAGGGGTGTTGCCTTCGTTGATTAGACCCTTGACGTTAACCTTGCTGAGCGCGACGTCTCTGTTCTTATCGATGCTGGTGATGGGAATCGCGCCGGTGGTGACCATCGGCCGCCCCGCCAGCTTGCACTGCTCTTCGAGGTACTTGACCATTTTATTAAAAGTAGCCGTGGGAATGCGTCCGGGCATCCAGCCGTCGCAGTAATCCGCCGCGCGGCGGCAGGAAGCCGGTGTGCCGCCGCCGTACCAAATTGGAATCTTCTTGCTCGGCGTCGGTTTGAGCTCAACGTCTTTGAAGTCGTAATAGTCGTCTTTGTAGCTGATCTTTTCACCGGCCCAGAATCGGCGGCAGAGCTGGGCGTTGACCTTCGCTATGTTGGCGCGATCTTGCAAAGTCGTCTTCTTGTAACCCGCCGCCTCAAACTCATGGGGAAAGGTGCCGAGGCCAAGACCCATGATGAGATCGCCGCAAAGCGTGCTCAGGCCGGCCATGGCTTGCGCCAAATGAATGGGATGGCGGTGCGCGATCACCGTGCCGGTGCCAAGGATCAGTTTCTTGCACACCGCCGCCACCGCCGCGAGGATCAGCAATCCCTCGATGTGGGTATTATCTTCGCCTTCCATTCCGTGGGGTTCAAAGACCAAATGGTCTCTGACCCAAACCGAGTCAAAACCATAGGCCTCGGCCTTTTTCGCGCCCTCAATGCAGCTTTGAGCCGAAGCGTATTCACAAAAGTGAGGCAGAAGTAATCCAAATTTCAATTTAGTCGCCATATCTCTTCTCCCCGTGTTTTAGCCTTAGAAAAATTTCTTATCACATTTTTCTCGGCAATGTCTATGAGCCGCCGGACGCGGATCGGTTGACAGGGGTTCCACCGGAGCAGTAAGTTCGCTTTAACAGACCAACAGGAGGCTAAACGATGGCAGGACCGGTTAAAGAATTCGAAGTTCATCCCTATGTCCAGTTCATGCTGGACAAATACAGTCCCTACAAGAAGTGGATCGAGTCGGAGGGCGTGCCGATCATCGGCGGGGCTTTCGTGCGCGACGTGCGCACGGAGCCGCTTGCTTATTGGAAGCGTAAAGACTGCAAAGGGGCCATCTGCACTTTTTCCGATCAAATGGTCGCCGACGCCTATATCGCCGAGATCGATCCGGGCAAGAGCACCAAGCCGCAGCGCCAGCTCTACGAGGAGATCGTTACCGTCGCCGCCGGGCGCGGGGCGACGAGCATCTGGTACGACGGCACGCCGAAGCGGACTTTCGAGTGGGAGCGGGGCTCGACCTTCGCGATCCCGCTCAACGCCTGGTTCCAACACTTCAACGCCAGCGGCACCGAGCCCTGCCGCTACTTCGCGCTGACCAGCCAGCCGGTCGCCTTCGAGCTGTTCCGCGATCCGGAATTTGTCTACAACACCAACTACATGTTCAAGGACCGCTTCGATCCCGGCGACGCCGAGTTCTTCTCCAAAGAGGGAAAATATTTCACCGAATACTACGGCGGCATCCTGCACTCGAATTTCATTCCCGACATTCGCAAGATCAATCTCGTGCCGCGCGAGAAGCGCGGCAAGGGGACGCGCAACATGTATATCCACATGTCCGGCAGCGCCATGCTTGCCCATGTCTCGCAATTCCCCGTGGGTCGCTACAAAAAGGCCCATCGCCACGGCCCCGGCGCCCATGTGTTTCTGCTCGACTCTACGGGCTATACACTCATGTGGAACGAGGGCGAAAAACCGGAGCGCTACGACTGGCACGAGGGCACCTGCATCTCGCCGCCGGCCGGCACCTGGCACCAGCATTACAACACCGGCAACCAGCCCTGTAAGTTCGTCGCGCTGCACGCCAACACGGCAGTGCAGAAGGAAGAGAAAGGTATCGAGCAGATCGAGTTCGAGGATGAAGACGATTCGATGCGCAAGATGTACGAAGAGGAGTGCGCGAAAAACGGCGTCAAGGTGGATATGGGATAAAAACTAGCCAAAGATATTTGAAATGTTCGAACGAAGAAGAGATCGGAAAAACGTCTCTCGCGCAAAGACGCAAAGGGCGCCAAGGTGACGGGGCGAGGCCCGTCATCCCGAGCGAATGCGAGGGATCTAAGAAAGATTTCTCCCTTCGGTCGAAATGACACGGAGCGTCACTTTGCG
>JACPFE010000693.1 GCA_016183145.1 Deltaproteobacteria bacterium
GCTATCGCCAGCTTGGCCGGAATGACGCCCGAATTATTCAACGGACTTCGGAAACACCACACTAGATTGCCGCAATGAAATTTCTCCGCTTGGTCCTTTCCCAAAATTCCGCGAAAGCTACGGCTTGACCTCTGTCTTATCATATGGGATCCCAGTGCCGTAGTTGGGCCATCGCTCGATCAGATTGTCTTTGCAGTTCTCCAGCCAATATTCTGCCATATCGATGCCACGGGGGAACCAGACCCCGGGATGACCTTTAGCGTAACGGAGAAACTCTCTCAAGATGCCGGTCCTGAATGGCCGGCCAATCAAGAATGGGTGCAACCCCAGACTGATGAATCCCGGGTAGGTCTCGCCCTCTTCGTAAATCCAATCAAAATTGTCTTTCCAGATCTGGAGCAGTTCCCGCGGGGTTCGGCCGGCGTCCGCCTGGCCGGTCCTGTGGTCCGTCGTCCAGATCCCGTAAGAGGCCAGCACAAGCTCCCCGCCGTTGACTCTGAGCACGTAGGGCAAATCCTCGTGCAGAAAGCACATCCAGTACTTGTAACCCAGCTCGGTGAGGATTCCAGGGGTGTCGTCCGTGGGCAATTCCCCCGGCATGATGAAGCCGCGCGGCTTGAAACCCAATACGCGCTGGAACGTATCCACCGTGCGCTTGATGTCGGCGCGCTGTTCCTCCGCCGTCATCATGGTGACGTACTCGTGGCGCCAGTTCTCGGAGCAAAGCTCGTGCCCGGCGGCGACGATTTGCCGCATGAGGTCGGGAAAGGCCTCGACGGTATGGCCGTTGACAAAAAAACTGGCCTTGATGCCCTCCTGCCTCAACACCTCCATCACGCGGTAGACTCCGACTCGTTCTCCGTACTGGCGGTCGGTGATCGACGCGGTATCTTTTTTAAACCTGGCGTCCCGTTGGATTCCCCGGCGAAATTCCGCCTGGGTCGAGGTCGGCGTCCCGAGTTCCTCCGGCCAGCTCTCGGTGACGACGCAAGTGGTGATGGCCACCCGAGCGTTGTTGGGCCATTTAATGGGCTTTCTTCTGAACATGGTGGTCTCCTCTCTTCGCCTATTTAATTCCTAGTTGTTTTTTGGCTTCTTCGATCAACGAATCGTCGACGTAATCGCTAATCGGCGGGACTTTCTTCCCTTGATAGGTGCCTTCCTTGGCTCTCAGATCCATGGTCTTGTCGAAGGACACTTTGCTAACCGTGCCGTCTTTAGGAAACGGCTGGAATTCCTGCACGAGATACCTATAGTCTTCCTCCGCCGACTCGCGTGTGCTCTTGAGGACTTTCATGTGAATTGCGAGAGCATCCTCCTTGTTCTTGGGGTCGTAGAGCCAACGTGTCGCCTCGACAATCGATTTGAGATAGCGCACCACTTCGGTGCGGTTGGACTTGATATAGTTGTTGTGCGCGAAATCAGCCGTGAACAGGATCGGACCAAGATATTCGTGAAAATTAGCGAGCTTCCGAAAGCCGTCCTTAGTCGCCCGAAAGGTGAACGGCGGTCCCATGAACGTGGCATGAACTGAACCCCCCTTGAGTGCCGCATAGCGATCCGGCGAGGTGCCGACGACCAGCAGCTTATAGTCGGCCGCCTTCAGTTTATATGCTTTTTCCAAGACCTCGTGGACCATCAACGTCGTCCCGCCGGTCAGCGTGCTGACGCCGAGTGTTTTGCCTTTGAGGTCGGCGCCGCTCTTGATTTCCTGGCGGGCGAAGATGTCATAGGGAATCTTTTCCATGTTGGCGGCGACGATTTTGACTCGCGCGCCTTTTTCGCTGGCGGCGATAACGTAGTCGGGATTGATGCGGCCGATGGGTATGGTTTCGCTGAGCACCGCGCGGGTGGTGTTGGTGGCGCCGCGGATGACGATGACTTCGACCTGTAGTCCGTTCTTCTCAAACATTTTCCTTTGCTCGGCGACGTAGAGCGGCCAGCTCGAAGACGTGTTGCCGCTCTGCGTAAAGCGCATCTTTAACAATCCGGACTCGGCCGCCTCAAGTGGAGAAGGTAACAGGCAATAGGCAACCGCCGAAAGCCAGACAGCGATCAAGCCCTTGGTAATTCGATAGCGCATAAACCCTCCGTTAACATTGCTCCATTACTCCATCACTCCAATCCCTCGACGTGGATGAGGGAGTGTTGGAGCATTGGGCACTACAATTTTGCGAATCCTCCGGCCGCGTTGACCTCTTCTTCAATTTGTTTCCACACGACGTTTTCCAAGTCAAGAAAGCGCGGGTCCGACTTGATGTCCATGGTCCTCGGACGGGGAAGCGGGACCTGAAATTCGGAACGGACGGTGCCCGGCCGGTGGGTGAAGACGACCACCCGGTCCGACAGCAGGATCGCTTCCGCGATCATGTGGGTTACGAAGATAACCGTTTTCCGGGTTTCCCGCCATATGCGCAGAAGCTCCAGTTGCATGAAGTTGCGCGTCTGCGCGTCGAGAGCGGCAAAGGGTTCGTCCATCAGAAGAATGCGCGGGTTGACCGCCAGCGCGCGGGCCAGATTGACGCGCTGCTGCATGCCGCCGGACAGTTGGTGGGGGTAGTAGTTTTCAAAACCGGACAGGCCCACGAGTTCGAGGTGCTTGCGCGCTCTCTGCTCGGTATCTTTGGCGTTCTGCCCCCGGCCCTCGACGCCGAGCAGCACATTCTTCAAGCTCGTGCGCCACGGCAGCAGCGAGGCGCCTTGGAAAACGAAGCCCATCAAGAGCTCCTGATTCACTTCTTCGGCGGATTTGCCGTCGATCAGTATCTGTCCACCGGAATGGGGCATCAGACCGTTGATCACGCGCAGCAGGGTGGTTTTGCCGCAACCGCTCGGGCCGACGATGCTGACGAACTCGCCGTCGCGCACCGTCAGGTTGATGTTTTTGAAAATGATGAAGGGATCCCCACCGGGTCTGGGAATTTCCTTGTTCAAGTTGCGCAACTCAAGCACCGGCCCGGCCATGTCAGCTCCCCCGCGCGTCCGTTTTCCAAGGCGTGGCATAGGCTTCCACGCGCCTGACAACTTCGAATCCGAAAATCCCCAGCGCGGCGAAGACCGCCACGCCGACGAAGAGGGTCGGAATGTTCAAGGTCTGGCCGGCAAAAAATATCAGGTAGCCCAAACCTTCGGTGGCGCCGAACCACTCGGCGATGGCGACGCCGGTGAGGCCGCGCCCGATGGCGAGGCGTACGCCGGCGAGAACGAAGGGAACCGACGCCGGCAAGAGAATTTTAAAGAACAAGGCCCGGGAGTTAAGGCGAAAGGAGCGCGCCAGCTCGACGTATTCCCGGTTCACCACGCGCATGCCGTAGTACGAATTGATCAGAATTGGAAACACGCAGCCGAGAAAGACGATGGAGACCTTGGCGCCGCCGCCGACGCCGAACCATAGGAGCAGCACCGGCGCGAAGGCGATGCGCGGCGTGGTGTAGAGGGTCGTCATCCAGGGGTTGACGTAATCCCTGACGATCTGACTTAAGGCCATCAGGAATCCCAGCGGCACGCCGGCGACGATGGCCAGGAGGAAGCCGTAGAAGAAAATCCACGAGCTGGCGAAAAGATGCGGGTAGAGCTCGCCGTTGACGAAAAGCATTTCATAGCCGGTCGCGACCACGACGATCGGCGACACCAGAAACGTTGTATCGTTGATGACCGTGGTGGCAAGGAAATGCCAAAACACCAGGCCCGCCAGCACCGAGCCGACGCGCAGGATAGTAGAATTCAAGTTTCGCGTGAGCGCTTCCATCTGCCTGGCTACGCCTCCGAGGACCACTCGGCGCTCTGGCGCCAGGGCGCCATGCGCTGCTCGAGGCGCTTGATCAAGTTGAAGCTCACCAGGCCGATGACGGCGAGCAAGATCACGGTGACGAATAACTTGGGACTGTCCCAGGTTTCCGAGGAGTCGCGCAAGAGATAGCCGAGACCGGCGTTGGAGGCCATGAGTTCGGCCACCACCACGGCCAAAAGCGCGCGCCCGACTCCTAATCGCATGCCCGTGATGATGTAGGGCAGGGCGCCGGGGAAGCGGATTTTATAAGTCGTCTGCCACCCGGTCAGCCGGAGCGATTGGGCCAGCTCCAGCCACACCGGATCCAGGTTTTTGATGCCCGCGGCGGTGTTGAGAATGATCGCGACGACGGTGATCTTGAAGACCACGATGATCTTGGAGAGCATGCCGATGCCGAACCAGATGATGATCAGCGGCACGATGGCTATGACCGGAATCGAGTAAAGCGTGGCGATCCACGGGTCCATGATTTCGTCGAACCATTTGTACATGCCCATGAAGTAACCGATGATGATCCCAAGGGTGCAGGCGGTGCTGAAGCCGTAGGCGAACTCGATCAGAGTCGCCTCGAAATGTTTGTTGAGCTTCCCGCTGGCGGCGAGCGTCCAGAAGGTACGCAGCACGCTGCTCGGCGGCGGTATCAGCAGCTCGTTTTCCAGCAGCAGGCGGGTGAGAATCTCCCAGATGACGACGCCTACGGAAATGGATATGGCGCCGCGGACGATTTCCTTTTTGAACAACGGTTGCCTCAATCTGTCTAACGATAGAGCTCCGGGTCTGCGCCGGAGTCTTTGCCGAGATGAATTTTGGGATAGACGGAAAAACCGCCGGGCCGGCCTTGCACCATGAAGTCAACGGGAATGAAACCCTGGAGCAGCGGTATCGGCAACTCCACGCC
>JACPFE010000021.1 GCA_016183145.1 Deltaproteobacteria bacterium
GGCTCTTTCCGCCGTGGGACTTCCCTCACCTAAATGAGAGTCACCCTATGGATCACGACAGCGATTCATCTGGACACACCAATAAAATGAAGCCTGACACCAGGCCTGTGCAAAAACCTACGCGCCTCTCGACACAATAACCTGAAATTGGTACAACGTAATAACCTAGTGAGAGCCCAGCGCAAAAACCTAATGGCCGCGCGGCACCACAACCTAACGATAGGGCAATCTCATGGCAACGCCGCAGGAAAAACTGGCCGAATCCCTTGAGGCTCTAAGGAAACTTCAGGACCGGAGCGTCGTCGCTATCCGGGCCGCCGATCTTTCGCGCGCTCACCGGGAGCGCCTGATCAGGAACGGTTTCCTGCAAGAAGTCATGAAGGGCTGGTACATAGCGGCGCGCCCCGATGACGTAGCCGGTAAAAGCACGGCCTGGTATGCCTCCTTCTGGGCCTTTTGCGCCGCTTATCTGAGAGAACGCTTTGGCAGCGAGTGGTGTCTTTCACCTGAGCACTCCCTGTCTCTGCATACGGGCAACCACGCGGTGCCGCCCCAGCTTGTGGCGCGCTCTCCCAGAGGCGGCAACAAGGCCACGGCACTGCCCTACGGAACATCGCTGTTAGATGTTCGCGCTGCCGTCCCCGAGGAGAAGGATATCGAGGAGAGAGACGGACTGCGGCTGTTCTCATTGCCCGCAGCGCTGATTGCCAGCTCGCCCGCGCTTTTCGAGCGCAATCCCACTGACGCGCGCGCGGCACTTGCGACGATCCGCGATGCTTCGGACGTGCTGAACCGCCTTCTGGAACGCGGGCGCAGCAAGATCGCCGGGCGGCTCGCAGGCGCTTTCCGCAACATCGGCCGCGACCGCATTGCCGATGACATCGTGAACACCATGCGCGCTGCCGGTTACGACGTGCGCGAACAGGACCCGTTCGCAAGCAGAATAAATCTTGTGCTCCCGCGGCGCGAGATGTCCCCCTACGCCGGCCGCATCCGCCTCATGTGGCAGCAGATGCGTGGTGCGGTAATCGAAAGATTGCCTGCGTCGCCGGGACAGCCGAATGACATCGACGCCTATCTCAAGCATGTGCAGGAGGTCTATGTTACTGACGCCTATCACTCGCTGTCTATCGAAGGCTACCGCGTCAGTCCCGCGCTGATCGAGCGCGTGCGCAGCGGCGCGTGGAACCCCGACGCAAACGAACAGGACCGCGAACACCGCAATGCTCTCGCGGCCCGCGGCTACTGGCTCGCGTTCCAGGCAGTGCAGAAGAGCCTGCGCCGCGTCCTGGGCGTCGAGAATCCCGGAGCCGTTGCCGAGGAAGATCACGGCGTCTGGTACCGGGAAATGTTTGCACCGAGCGTTACCGCGGGCTTGCTGCGGGCCGCCGATCTTGCCGGTTATCGCGACGCGCCTGTCTATATCCGGCGCTCAATGCACGTGCCGCCGAACAGCGAGGCGGTGCGCGATGCCATGCCGGTGTTTTTCGAGATCCTGGCCGAGGAGTCCGAGCCGTCGGTACGGGTCGTGCTCGGCCACTTCATCTTCCTCTACATCCATCCCTATATGGACGGGAATGGCCGTATCGGTCGGTTTCTCATGAACGTGATGCTCGCGGCAGGCGGATACCCCTGGACAGTGGTGCCGCTGGAACGGCGGGACGCCTACATGGCCGCTCTGGAAGAGGCAAGCGTGCGGCAGAACATCGTGCCATGCGCCGATTTCCTTGCGCAGCTTGTTGAGGAGGGGCTCCGCGGCAAGCCGGTGGCCGAAGTGCCAAAAGGTTGAACCACTCGCGGACACGCGCCGCGGCGCATTCTTGGTTCATGACGCTGAGATTGAACGCCCGGAGCCATTTCCCCATGTTCAAAGTGCCCGAAGCGATGGCAAACGCCATCGAGCAGTTTGTGAGTTAAGCCGGCGAGATCAAACCACGGTTTCGTCAACCGATCGCTCACTTGTGAAGCACGTCGCCTGCGGTTTCCGGGTCACGTCAATCGACTATTGAAATCGTCGGTGACCCAGGCTAGCTAATTTCTTTACGCCGCAAAATATCAGTGCGCATCGAGTAACCTGTTGCCAGACCGTTCCGTAGTGCTACCGTCTGAACCTGAGGCATTGCCGCTTCACAAAGTATGTGCTTGACAAGTGCCCGGCGTCGGACGCAGAATCGCCTCGCGTTGACCAATTCGCTCTGCAATCTGTCCCCAGGGAGGTTTCCAATGTCCAATCACCGGTCTCGTTACCACGCGCTTAGCGCTCTGTGTCTCTACCTGGCCACCTGTTATCTGACACACGCAGAGGCGGCTACACCGCTGCAAAAAATCGTCATTGTCTTTGGCGGGTTCAACGAGAGGAGCGGCGTCCTTTTCGTCGCCAAAGACATGCGCTTCTTTGAGGAGCAGGGTTTGGACGCTCAGATCGTTCAGGTGCGAAGCGGTCCAATCGCGGTATCCGCCATGACCGCCAATGAAGCACAGTTTTATACGGTTTCCGCAACCGGGGCGAGCCTGGGAGCGATGGCCGGTGGTCTCGATCTGGTTTTCATCGCGGGCATCGTCAACAAGTTGGATGGCGACTTCGTGGCCTCGCCGAAGATCAAGAGCCCGTCGGAACTCAAAGGAAAGACCCTCGGCGTGCAGAGTATCGGCGGCGGCATCTGGACGTTTACGATGCTGGCCCTCGATTACTGGGGGCTTGTGCCTGAGCGGGACAAGATACAGTTCAGGATTCTCGGCGACCAGTCGATCATCGCTCAAGGCTTAATGAGCGGCAACGTGGATGCGGCGTATCTGGGCTACACGTTCAGCAAGGTGGCGCAGCGCCAAGGATTTCGCGTTTTGGCGGATCTCGCCAAGGTCGATATTCCATACCAGGGGGTCGGCGTTGTGGCGCGCAGAAGTTTTTTGGATCAGTCGCCCGAGACGGCTGAGCGCACTCTCAAAGCACTCGCCAAATCAGTCGCCTACTTTCAGGACCCGGCGAACAAACAGTCGGCTATTGGAATTCTGGCAAAATGGCTGCGCCTGTCCCGGGTCGAGGACGCGGAGTCAGGCTATGAGATGATCCGGCCCGTCTACAGTCGCCGCATCTTTCCCACGACCGAAGGTATACGCAACACGATGCGCATTCTTAGCCGGGTCGATCCTAAATTCAGTCGCTTGAAAGCCGAAGACCTAACCGACGATCGCATTGTCCGCAAGCTCGACCGAGAAGGCTTTTTCAAATAGGGCGCAACGGCGCCGGCCCGCACCCCGGATCGGTCTGACATCTCATAATCATGCCTCCCGAATCTTAAATTCAAAAGCCCGGAGTTCTCACCTCCAATAAAATCCATAAAATGAAGCCTGACACCAAACATTTGTGAACAAGCCACCCGACGTCTGAGGATCACGTCTGTCAATTCCTGAATTCAAAAGCCCGGATTTCTCTCCTCCATTAAAATCGATAAAATGAAGCCCGACACCTATCTGGCAATTGTAGGAATTGTCTGGATTGCCTTCAATTCCCTCGACGACGCCATTTCTTACCTTTTTCGGCGCGTGGAATTGCCGGACGGCGAATTGAGTGACGAAAGGCAGGCTTTCAGTCTGGACAATCCTATCTGATTTTCGCGGCTCGGATTGCGACCATCAATTGGATTTAACCCTGATAGTCTAAAAGTTGGACTGCGTAAGAGAACTACTCCGCTTGTTCAGCTTCCTGTTGCACCGGCCAAATGAACCAGAATCTGCTCCCTCTTCCCAGGTCACTCTCTACGCCGATCTTTCCTTCCATCTGTTCGACCAAGTGCTTCGCTATAGCCAACCCCAAGCCGGTTCCGCCGTAGCGTTTAGCGCTTGAACCGTCCGCCTGCGAGAACCGCTCGAAGATCTCCATTTGTTTCTCTGCAGCAATGCCCATGCCGGTGTCGCGCACTGCGAAGAAAACGTAAAAGGTATTATCGGCGTCGATATCGTTCTTGCTTTCCCCATCTCGGCGGTAACGATGAGTTGATATTGTATCCCTGTCCACCTCGACGGTGACTTCGCCCGACTCGGTAAACTTGATCGCGTTGCTTAGGAGTTTATCCAGCACCTGCTTTAGCCGCTTATGATCGGACTGGACTCTCAAGGGAACTCGATCGGCGATTGCGATAGTGAGCTGCAGACCCTTTTCCTCAGCGCAGCGAATAAAGGGCGCGGCAGTCTCATCCATGAAGGCGCGGAAGTCGAAAGGAATTATCTCGCGCGCGAGTTCCCCCGTCTCTAACGCCCCCATATCGAGAATATCATCGACGACGGTGGCTAACGACTGTGCGCATGACTGGACCGTCTTTACGTACTCAAGCTGGGGATCACTTAGACAGCCTTCAGCCAGAGATGCCGCCATTTTTAATATATCCGTGATCGGGCTGCAAAGTTCGTCGCTCACGTTGGCAAGAAACTCCGATTTGGCGCGACTTGCCACCTCGGCCCTCGCCTTGGCTTCCACCAGCTCGATCTCGACGCGCTTGCGCACCGTGACATCGATGCCGTATCCACGCACGAGCTGCTCCTGTTTCACGGGAACCAGCTTCCATTCGTAATGGTTCCCGCCGATGCTCACTTCTATTATGCCGCCAACTTCGGTTTGAGCGCGCAGGCACTGGGCAGTGAGCGTCTCGATATTCGAAGGCAATACGGCAGGGCGGGCGGCGGAGGTGAAGCCGAATCGCTCGACCAAACACATCATCGCCGGATTGGCATGAAGTAGATTCGCATCTTCATTGATCTCAACGATGGCAATGGGACTTTCTTCAGCGATTGTGGCAAGACGGCGCAAGTCTTTTTCCAGCTCCATCTGACGCGTGAGATCGCGAAAGGTCAGAATCGCCCCGAGCCCTCTCAAAGTGGGGTACGGGACACAGTGATATTCGATCGCCTTTAGACTCTCGTCGCGACATCGAATCCACGCGCGCGCTGGCTCGACGCTTCCACCACGGAGCACCCTGCCGATGGGGCAATTGTCCGAGGTATTTTGGCCCTCTTCGACCCGGCACTCCAGGAATTCATGTGCCGACTGACCCTCGAGGGCGGGCATTCCCCAGCCGAGTAGCAGTTCCGCTTGTGTATTGAGAGCCGTAACTCTTCCATGATGGTCTACGATGAGAGCACCTGATGGCAAGGCTTCGAGCAGCAACCGAGTGATGGCTCGCACCG
Source organism: Deltaproteobacteria bacterium (assembly GCA_016183145.1). Lineage (GTDB taxonomy): Bacteria > Desulfobacterota > Binatia > UBA9968 > UBA9968 > JACPFE01. The sequence goes on from JACPFE010000021.1 coordinate 5,182, forward strand.
AATCTCCTCCGCCATACAAAAGAGTTGGATCAGCTAAGAGATTCATTTGCATTACACTGCCAAAGCTGGCGCAAAGTTAAGATAAGGCATCAGGTCGATTCGCTCTTGACCCGGATCCAAAGCACGAACGATCCGCTGCTCGAGGGCATTTGTCGCCCTATTTGCAAGACTAATGATGGGTCCGTTCAGTTGTCTTAACCCATTACAGGAGGAAATGATGCGCAGGGTTGGTTTTGAGGAATCTGCCCGGTTTGTGGCGATGACGATCCCGCGCTCACCGGTGTTGAGCTCCACCAAGCTTCCAACAGGATATACCCCCAGGCATCGGATAGTCCGCTCGATCAGATCGCTGTCGAAAGCACCAGTATTGCGCTGAAGATACAGCTGACGGAGGACCTCGATCGGCGGCAGCGCTTCCTGATTGCGGCCCGTCAACATGGTGTCATAGGTGTCGATGAGCGCAACCATCTGGCTGAGTGGAGCGATTTGGCTTCCCTGAAGGGCGAAAGGATAACCCGACCCGTCAATGCGCTCATGATGCTCGACCACAATCCGCTTTGTCAGATTAGGAATATTTTCGCTGGACTTTAGAAGCGCGGCGCCAAGTTTCGGATGCTGCTCCAACAGTCGACGTTCTTCTTCCGTATAGGCGCCTCGTCTGCGGAACAGATTGCGCGGAATACGAGTGTGGCCGACGTCGTGAAGCAACGCGCCTAAACCAAGGGCGGAGTTGTCGTTTTCGAATCCCTCGAGCGTTCCAACCACAAGTGAAAGCACGCAGACGTTGACTGCATGGCTAAATAAGTCATGTTCAAAGCGGCGCATCTGAGCGAGCAGTAAGTTAGCTTCTGGGGAGCGGGTGATGCTGCCGAGGAGATCGTCGACCACCGATTTAGCGGCCGGATAGTTTACAGGCGATCCCCTGCCGACCCCATCGAAAATACGCTGCGCGATTGCCAGGGCTTCATCATGAATCGTCCTGGCCACTTGAAGCTCTTTGACCAGAGGTCGAAAAGTGGTCTCAAACAGCGAGGGGCCCGCGTCCGCGTTTGTTTTCGGAGATTTTTCACGTTCGCTGGGTACGGCCGCCGGTGCCGCAATTGAATGTGGCGCATCGACATCTGCGCCCTTTGCAGTGTCAATTAACGCTTTGCGGATGCCGTGTTTTTTGAGCAGCTCGATTTCGTCGGCGCTTTTGATCAACCGGCGGTGAAAGTAAAACGGCGTCTGAAACCACGACCGATCGAGGTCCACGACATAAACTCCGGGTTTAAGTTGAAGTACCGAAACCCACTTTCTTGTGCTCAATTGTTCTGCGTTCATTCTACGTGCTCGGAGCATTTGTTGATGTAATCCTGCGCTACCGATTCTTCGCTTCTTACCACTCTCTGGAGTTCCCTTATTTCCTTTTGTTATCCGCGAGTCCTAGGCTCATGGATTGCCTCAACCGGTTTAGAGGAGTGTCGAGGCGCTGCTTTCAGTATTGATCATCGGCAGAAATTCCGGAAAGCTAAGCTCCCGCAGTCCAATTTAAGGCCTTTTATTACTGGGGTAAGCAAGTAGAGCGTCCGAGGTTCGATCCAAGGCGTTTATGAACCAGCGCTCTTTAGAAACAGTCGTTCTGTCTTGGGGAAGATAAAGAAACAACGACCAGAGAACGAACGCGAGAAATCTCCATCCGGATCGACTAGAGAAAGGGTCAAGCCTTTACGGGCTGTTGTCCAAATCGATTTTTTTCGTGCAGTAAGTAAAGCCCATCGGTATAATGCACTTGATCGAATCGCGGTAAGGAGCACAAAAACATTGACGGGTCGAAAGAGTCTGCCGCAAGCTGCTCTATTCTACACGGAAATTAATCTGCGCAAGAGAGTCCGGAGCGACCACGTGCTGCGTAAGGTGGCTCGGCTGGTGGACTTCGACTTTGTCTATGCAGAGGTTAAAGAAAGCTACGGTTACAATGGCAACGTCTCGATGCCACCGCCGATGACATTGAAACTGATGCTGCTATGGGTGCTCTACAATATAGGCAGCGAGCGGGGAGTTGATGGCGATGTTGCCCGAGCGGCAATGACAACCTGGCAGATATCGCAATTTCGTAACATGAGGGGGATAAAATGAGACGATTAAAAATATTACCGCGATCGGCTTTTTCTTCTACGAAACTCATCGTTTTGTTGTGCGCGCTTGCGTTTCTCATCCGTGCGCCGCTCGATGGCCGGGCGGCTGACGCGCCGTCGCTGCGCGCGAACTATTCGGCGTTTAGCGGCGCTTTTGCTCCGGTGTGGATTGCTGCCGACAAAGGCCTGTTCGCCAAATACGGCTTGAACGTCGACATACGATATATCGCTCCCGCGACATCCACCCAAGCACTGCTGACCAAGAACCTCGACATCGTCAACCCCGGCGGTGAAATCGTCGAAGCGGGCTTGAACGGCGAGCCGGTGGTCTATATCGCGGGCATTTTGAATCGCGCGGTCATGTCGCTCTACGCCAAACCGGAGATCGCCTCGATCGCCGACCTGAAAGGCAAGGTGTTGGCCGTGACTCTCCCCGGAGCGACGACCGATTTTGCCGCGCGGGTTTTGCTCCAGCAGGCGCGCTTGACGCCGGGTAAAGACGTCAAGATTCTCTATCTCAAAGGCATGGCGGAGATCCTCGCGGGCATAAACCAGGGGAATGCGGATGCCGGCATCTTCACCGCGCCGACAACGCTGAAGGCTGGGCACGCGGGCTTGAAGGAATTGATCAATGTCACCGAGAAAAATATCCCGATGATTCATGCCGCGTTTGCCAGCACCCGAGACTACGTCAAGACCCAGCCGGACAACGTGCGGCGGTTTTTACAGGCCTACCTCGAAGGAATCAAGATCGCTCATACCGACGCGGAACTCGCGAAGCAGCTTATCGGCAAATACACCAAGACGACCGATCCGAACGACCTTGAGAACTCTTATCAGACTTTTCTGGCCGCATGGGAGCGGCTGCCCATCGTCCCGGCCGCGGCGGTGCAGACGATGCTTAATTTCGCGACGCATCCCGGCGCGAAGGCGGCGAAGCCGGAAAACTTCATCGACAATTCCATCCTCGCCGAGATTGGCAAGTCAGGATTCGTCGACCGGCTCTATAAGTGACCGGCAACTGACGCGAGAGACAGAGAGGGTCACGTCTATCGAGGCTTAATTCCGGCAATCCTCCCCCCGAGAAAACAAAGCCCCGACCTCTTTCGAAGTCGGGGCTTTGCAATTTAAATCAGGCGGCGTCGGAATCTTCCATACAGCCTGTCGTGAGCTGCTCGGAACGACGACTGCATAGGCCCATCAACGCTGGAGGGCTTAATGACCGAGTGTGCCGCAAGGACTCAAAATTCTTGCAGGATCGCTTCAGCGTCGATCGTGATTTCAATCGTGTTGCCGACGACGACGCCTCCCCTATCCAACGGCGCGTTCCAGCTCACGCCGAAGTCGAGCCGGTTGATTGTCGTGGTGGCCATAAAACCTGCCCTGGTCTTTGGCCCCTTATCCGCCCCGTCTTCCCACCAAGGAGTTTGCCACTGACCCAAGTAATGAACGCGAAGGGCCACGGTGCGAGTGATTTCCCGAATCGTCAACTCGCCGGTGAGAACGGCGTCATTCTCGCCGATCACCTCGACTTGATTCCCTTTGAACGTAATTTTGGGATGACTCTCGACCTGGAGAAAGTCCGCGCTCTTCAGATGAGCATCGCGGTCCACTTCCCCAGTCCAGATTCCCGCAGCGTCGATCGTGACTTCGACCGAAGCGGCGCTCGGGTTTGCTGGATCGAAAAAGAGCGTGCCGCGAACGTTTTTGAAATGGCCGCGGACGAAGGTCACCATCATGTGACGCGCGCAAAACTCCGCCGCTGTATGCCCCGGCTCGAAAAGCCATTTAGCCATGGTCCAGTCCTTTCACGGGAACACACTCTGTTCGGGAACCACGATACGTTAACGCGCAACGGATTGAATTCAATAACCGATAAAATGAAAAGGTCGGCGATCTTAGCCGCGACTGCCTCTAGCCCACCTGATTCACGGCAGCGATGCTTGCCACGTTTTCGCAATTGCGAAAACGTGAAACTGTCGAAGATTAGAACGGTCAGCGCCGGCGGTCGACGGACGTGGTCGTTACGAATCCGGAGAGGGCGTCGAGAATTCTTTTGACCTCGCGCGGGTGCTTTAGTCGATAGCGGGCGTGCCGTCCCTCGGTCTCGTAACGCACCACTTCTGCAAGCCGCAATGCGCCAAGAATATTGCTCGTGCGCGGGACGCTGCGACCGATCGCCTTCGCAATCTCGCCGGTGCTCATATCTTTATTTTCCGCGAGCAAGAGTACCACGGTGAAGGCAATCGGGTTGCCGAGAAGGCGGCACAGCCGCGACTGTCTGTAGCTCACCTCTTCCATGGCAGCGACCCTTATCACATTTTCGCAATTGCGAAAACATGGCAAGTGTCACTTGGGTTCGAAGAATCGGGGTTTGAGATCTGCCTGCCACAACTAAAAAATCCAAGTCGAGGGAAGCGTCGAGGACTCTTGGGCAAGTTTGAAACCGGGGGAATTTTTATTTCAACACTGACAACGATGCGGCGCGGTTCAAGAATTCTACGGCATCATCCCACGGCAGCGATGTTTATCATGTTTTCGCAATTGCGAAAACACGAAAGTGTCAGCAAGAGGATGAAAGATGGCCAGACGAGAAGTTTTCGTTATGAACGTGGGATGCCCGGATGGGGCGACGCGCAAATTGTCTGACGTCGCACTTCAGGCGTCATTTCTTACCAACGCCTAACGCCTATTTAGAACATAGCGGTCTTCTCGCGTGAAACTATCCGAAACTCAAACAGCAACTCCAGTGGGTGACCCCGGCGATTAGTATTTAAAATCAACCCCGTGTTTATCGGCCGTGGAAAACTATTAACGCCACCCCCACCGCCAACGTCTAAGCTAACGTGGGGCAAACACGGGGGCTCGGAACTATGTTTGGATCACAGGAAAAAATTCCATATGTGGAAGAACTTACGGGCACTGAAAATGCCACAACCGGTATAATTCGAAAAGAGCCCTTGTATAAACCTTCATTTTCAAAGATTGGAACCATGTCTACTCACGGGGTCCAGTTCTTGCTCAGTTAGTTTCCTGGATCAGTGGAGGGAATGTATGGGGGGATGAAATGAATTACTCATTCACCAAAACCGTTCTTCAAAGATTTGCAGTCGTCTTAGGCTTCTTGCCGATGCTGCTAGTCATTTCAAAACCGTTGCAAGCGCAGGAGCGTTATCCCGCCGTGGCCAGGATTTCGTATGTTTCAGGACCGGTTTCCTATAGCCGTGGGGATTATCCCAACGAGTGGGACGAGGCGGCGGTCAATGTGCCATTCACGTTGGGAGACCGCATCTATTTACCCGAAGATGGCCGGGCAGAGCTACAGCTTCCTTCGGGTAATGTCATTCGTCTAGCGCCGCGCAGCTACTTCTCAGCGCTGAATCTCGCCCATGATGTCAAGCAGTTTTATCTTGGCGAAGGCGCCGCTTTCTTCAATATTCGCCGTCTTGCTTCCGATGAGATCATTGAGATCGATACCCCCAACGTGTCTGTGACCTTGGAGCAGGAGGGAAGATACCGGGTCGAAGTCGACGAGAATGGAAACAGCCGCATTTCAGTGCGGCGTGGAAAGGTGATTGTCGCAGCCAGCGGTCGGCAGATCACCATGGGGGAAGGTGAACTTAGGGTTTACGGGATTGATTCACCCCGGTATGAAGTCGTTGCTCCGCGCAACGCGGACGGATTTGATCGGTGGGTAGCGGAACGCGAAGCCCGATACGAGCGCGCTTATCCGGATGCATATCGATATGCAAGCGATCAAATCATCGGAGTCGAAGATCTCTCTGAACACGGCCGGTGGGAAGAGATCCCGGAGTACGGTTATGCCTGGACCCCTTCACGCGTCGCGGCCGGTTGGGCGCCCTACAGTGTCGGCCGCTGGTTTTGGCAGGACCCGTGGGGGTGGTCGTGGATCTCCGACGAGCCATGGGGTTGGGCGACCTGTCATTATGGTCGTTGGACACCCTATCGATCGCGCTGGTATTGGGTGCCGATCCGGCCAAGAACTCGAGTCGTAAGATACGCGCCGGCCGTGGTTGAATTCGTTCGCGTCAGGGATCACATAGGCTGGTTTCCGTTGCATCCGCGCGATCGTTTCAACCCGTGGTGGGATCGGCGCGGCAGACAAAACGTTACTCAAAACATTACTTACGTTAACCGCACATACGTCACCATTGTAAATCAGAACACCTTTGTTTCGGCGCGCAACGTGACCAACAATGTTGTGCGGGACTCTGTTCTCGTGCGCGAGGCGAGCTCGGTTCGCGTGATCGAGCAGCCGCTGCCGATTCCGAATCGTTCGTCCCTACGGGTGGCGGGAGAAAAAGAGCGCCCAAGGGGCCAGCAACCTCCGGCCACGATTCTCTCACGCGCCGCCGTAGTGCGCACCGCGTTGCCGCCTCCTCCGCCCACATTCGAACAGAAATTGCCTGAGATCCAGAAAGGCCAGGGAAAACCCGTGGCGCCCGCCGCCGCGGCAGAATTGGCTTTAAAGAACGCGCAGTCGAGCCGTCGCATCGACATTCGACCCGCGGCCGTCGAAGCGAGCCGCCGCGGCCGTCGAAGCGAGCCGCGCAGACTTCGCCCCGCGCAATCCAAGGGCCTCGGCACTTGCACCGCAGCCGCTGACTGAAGCCCGGGGAAAAAAGCTGGCCACGCCAGAAGCTCCGTTTGTTACCAAGCTACCGCAAAAAATGGAGCGACCGGACGAGTCTCCGGCGCAAAAGGAGCGGGCACGACAAGCCCCCATCGAGCCACCCAAAGGACCCCCCACGCCGCCGGAACTGAAGCAAAAGCAGGAGCAACGGGAACAGGCCCGCCAGCAACGGCAGCAGCAAGAACAGGAGCGAAAGGAAAAAGCGCAGCAGGCGCGGGAGCTAGAACGCAAGCAGCAACAGGAGCAAGAGCGTCTACGGCAAGAGAAACAGGTGCAGCAGCAGAAAGAACAGGAGCTGCGCCGACAGCAGCAAGCAGAGGAGGCGCGTCAGAAATCGCTGGAACGGCAGCGCAATGAACAACAACAGGTTCAGAAACAGCAGCAGGCCCAAGAGCTGGAACGCAAACAGGCGCAAGAGCGTCGCAGACAAGATAAACAGATCCTCGAGCAAAAGCGGAAGGAACAGGAGCAACTCCGCAAAGAGCAGCGGCCTCGGGAATTAGAACGCAAGCAACAACAGGAGCAAGCCGGGCAAAAACAACCACCGCCGCGAGAACCGCGGCGCAAGGAGCAACCGGAGCCCCGT
>JACPFE010000703.1 GCA_016183145.1 Deltaproteobacteria bacterium
CAATGTTTCGAGACTTTTGGGATGACTCAAGTATCTGCCATCCGTCGTCGGCTGGACGAAGTCGGGCGCCGGCCAAGAGTATTTTCGCGTAATGCGCGGCCTTTCAGCCATGGTCTATTGGATGGGCACCCACTAAACTATAGATGTTCAGCCTCCCTCATGAGTTAGGTGATCGTTCGGCTGCCAAATGGCTGTCAGACTTGTCCTGCGTTTCATATGAGTGCACGATATCATTCGAAGTCGTGTTTGTTTCGGAGAGTATTTTCAAATTGATCGGAATCGCCAGGGAATCTTTTATCGGTAATGATTCACTCTGGGAGCGATGCGTACCGCCGGAGGATCAGGCGTTGGTGCGCGACGGGGTGGCCGCGCTCAAGCAGGATCGCGCTCGTTCGCTCGTTCACCGATTCATCGACGCCGCCGGCTTACCAATATGGGTCTGCAACCGTATGCAACTCGCCGAGCTGGATGGCGTCGAAACTGTGCGTGGTTGCGTGGTACCCCTCGGCCCTAACCCCAAGGCGTACGGATTGGACCCCGTGGTGGGTTCTCAATTTGCGCACAAGCTCGCCAACCAGTTCCAGATCCAGGGCATGATCCTCAGTTCTCTACGGAGATCGTTCCCCGATGTGAAGGATATCGAATTGCTGCAGCAGACATTGGATAGAGCCGTTGAGTTGGCGCGCGCATTTTCCCAATACAATCAATTTCCTGCTCGCGTGGATGGATTGCGCGTCTCGGACGTCCTGGAACCGGTTTTGGGCTCGTATAAAGCCGCCTTTAGACAGAAGGGGATCGCATTTCGAGAAGAGCTCGATCTCGCCCTCAAGCAAATAACGCTTTGCGGCGATGCGTTTTTTCTCGATCTGGCGCTTCGTCACGTGTTCCAGAATGCACTGGAAGCAACCGATAAGAACGGAGAAGTCGCCATCGTGGGCAGCGCAAAATCGAACGGTCGCCACCCCGCGGTAATGATTCGCATTGAAGATTCCGGCCGTGGCATGAATGAGGCGGAATTGATGTCGGCGCCGACACTCTATTTTTCGACAAAGAAAAACCATGACGGTGTCGGTTTGAGTCTCGCGCAGCGATTCGTGGAGTTGCACGACGGCCGTCTGCGTGTCAGCAGTACCCCAGGGAAAGGTACTCAGGTTGAGATCATATTACCGGCTTGCCGGTCAGACCTGAACGGCAAGGTCAATCGCGAGCGTTTGTAATTACGAGTCTCCTCCATACGACAACCCCATGTTCAATATCTTAATAGTCGACGATCACGATGAACTCCGAGACCACCTCGGCAAGCTCTACGAAGCGGAAGGCTACAGCGTGGTCAAAGCGGCAACCGGCGAAGAGGCAAAGGAAAGGCTCCGCGAGCAAAAATTCGCGATTGTCGTATCTGATGTCCAGATGCCAAAAATGGACGGCATCGAGCTCACCCGGCATATCAGGGACAGATATTCGGACACGGATATCATCCTGATCACCGGCTTCGGCAACGTTCAACAGGCCGTGGATGCCATGAAGCTGGGCGCCAGTGATTACATTTCGAAGCCCTTTCAGCCTGAAGTCATTCGATTCGTCAGCGAGAAGCTGATTGAAAAGAGGCGTTTGCGCGAAGAGATCGTGGAGCTGCGGCAGCGTTTATCCGCGGGGTATTCGTTTGGAAATATGATTGGACGCAGCCGTAAGATGGCCGCTGTATTTGATATGATCAAAGCCCTAGCGGAGACCGATTCTGGCGTCATGATTATCGGCGAAACCGGCACGGGCAAAGAGCTGGCCGCCCGGGCCATTCATGATCTGAGCGCGCGCAAAGACCGGCCGTTTGTCGCGATCAATTGCGGCGCATTTCCCGAGACTCTTCTCGAAGGAGAGCTGTTCGGCTACGAGAAGGGCGCATTTACCGGCGCCGTGCAAGCCCACGCGGGAAAACTGGAAACCGCCAATACTGGCACTCTTTTCCTCGACGAGGTTGAGACTATTTCCGCCGCGATGCAGGTCAAATTGCTGAGGGTCCTGCAAGAGCGGGAAGTTGAGCGTTTAGGAAGCAATCGGAAGGTCAAGGTCGACATGCGAGTCATCGCGGCGACCAATGTTGATCTTTCGGTCAGCCTGGCAAAGGGACTGCTGAGGGAGGATTTTTATTACCGAATTAACGTTGTGCCCATCGAGCTGCCGCCGCTGCGCGAGCGTCTCGAGGATCTACCGTTGCTGATCGACCATCTTTTGAGCCGAAACCCGTTGGCCCGCCAAAGAAATATCCAAAAGGTGTCGAACTCCGCCTTGGGGCAAATGCTCGATTATCATTGGCCGGGAAATATCAGAGAACTGGAGAATATCCTTGAACGCGCGATTATTCGTTGCAGCACCGATGTTGTGGATGAGGTCGATCTGCCGCGCGCACCCAATAGAGTGATGAGGAGTATCGTCCAAAACGCCGGGCGGGATATGACGCTGAAAGGATGGCTATCATTGAAGGAGCACGATTATTTGGAGGGACTGCTCTCAAAACATAAGGGCAGTATCAATGCCGTGGCGAAAGAGGCGGGAGTGGACACCAAGACGCTTTACCGAAAAATGAAGAAACAGGGATTAACAAAAGAATCGTTTAAGGGCGATCTATGAGGGCAGGCGAGAGCCCGATTCCGGCGGGCGAACTGCGTAAACAAGCCGGCGTTTCATGCTCGGCGCATCGATCCTTCGACTCGATCCCCGGCCTTGGCCGGAGGCTCTCTTGCTCAGGATTCCGCCCGACGGGCGTCGTGGAAGGGGCCACCGGCTTGCCCGCGGGGCTCTACAAAGATTTCAGATCAGCCGATAACCGCAGCAAGCTGGTGCCGCGTGCCTGCAAGGGATTTTCTACTGGTAATCTTTTTTCACCTGCTCAGGCGTAATCACCCAATCTCCCGTGCAAGAACGCCGGGCTACTTCACCGATTTCTTTGCCGTTGGTGCCCCCATCATAGTTGCCAGCGACTCCGTACGTTGCCGTGTAGGCCACAGCCGCGGTTGCCTGGGTGCCTACGCAGGTGGCGAGCTTAACAGGAAGATAGAGCACTGACAGTAAGAAGCTGCCGAGGAAAAACACGCCATCCTCGCTTTGTGGTGCTGATTGTTGGGCTCGAACCAGATGCGGGCTTGCCAACATTCCACACACGAACACTATCATCAAAAGCTTGGACTTAAACCTAAGTTTCATAGCTGACCCTCCTTTTTCGTTTAAGGAATATTACCCCTCGCCCCAATATTCAAGCCTATGGACTTTATCGTTCCCCAACTCGATAGTCCCAAGACTAAATCCCAATGTCTACCTGATCTTCAAGGCAAACTCAGGAACGTCATCGTCGGTGATTTCGCTGGACCGCTCGTAGCGGCGGTTTTGCGCAGTCGCAATTTCAGGTAACGGCGCCACGAGGCTTAAATTGTCGAGGTTATTCTCCGAGGCACCCCACGCCTGCGAGTCCGGTTGCCTTGATGGACTACACTTGGCGGCAAGAAATTCGTTAACCCTATGCCCCGCCACGGGAGGACAGAAGTAATAGCCCTGGGCCTCATCGCAATGAAACATTTGAAGCATTTCAGCAGACTTGCGAGTCTCAGCGCCTTCGGCTACCACTTTGAGGCCGAGATTATGCCCCAAATCGACGATCGATCTTACGATCACGGCGTTATCGCGGTCGGATTCCATATTTTGCACAAAGGACTTGTCGATTTTTATTCCCTTGACCGGGAGTTTCGTCAGGTAGGCGAGAGATGAATAGCCCGTGCCGAAATCGTCGATCGTCAGGCTGACGCCCAGTTCTTTGATGAGCGCCAGGTTGCGGATCGCCCGCTGTGGATCGCTCATGATGGTGCTCTCGGTGATTTCAAGTTCCAGCTGCTCCGACGGCACGCCGACGCTTTTGAGCAGGCCTGCGATCTGGGTGGGCAGCTCCAGGGCATCCAGATTCCTCATGGAAAGATTGACGGCTACCCCTAATTCGATTCCCGCCTCATTCCACTCTCGGCATTGCAGCAACGATCTGTACAAGACCCAAAGCGTAAGAGGAGCGATCAGACCGGTTCGCTCCGCAACCGGAATGAAGTCATCCGGCATGACCACTCCTAGATCGGGGTGCTGCCAACGGCAAAGGACTTCGACTCCCGCAACCGAACCATCCCGCATGACCACCTTGGGTTGGTATAACAAAAACAATTCATCTCCGATAATCGCCTGGCGCAACCGGCTCATGCGTAAAGGCGAATGCCGCCGCGGTTTGGCGTCATGCGAAAACAGAACGTAGCTCTTTTTTATCCGCATCGCATCGCCCAAGGCGACCCGAGCTTGTTGGATCAGCGCATCTGCGTTGTTGCCATGCTCGGGATACAAAGCGATGCCGATGTGAGCCTGAACGTTTAGTCTGATATTTTCGCTTTGAAACGGCTCGGCCAAGCTTGTATGGATTTTCCCGGCCACAATAATCGCGTCTTCGGTACCGTTAACAGAAGGCAGCATTACCCCAATTTCCCCGCCATCCATGCGGATGATAGTATCGGTATCCCGCAGGGTGTTTCGCAGCCGCGTCCAGATTTGATCGGAAAAATGGTGGGAAATATTGCCAAGGCCCTCGGCGTAGTCGAAATCGATTAGCAGCAAACCAACCTGCCGGGCGCTATGTTGGGCCGCAGAGATGGCGTTAGCGACAGGAAGCTGGAAGAGTGCGTCGCCGGTTAGAATCTGAATGTCATCCGTCATTGGCAGTTTTCTTGCTCTCAAATCCTAAAGTTAAGCCAAACTCGTATCTCTCCGCGAGCGCATCGGGCAGGCCGCCGCTTCGTCCTCTGCACTTCTCGGCCGAGATTCCAAGATTTGGAGCAAGCCGGATGCCAATGATCACCCCGGACTTATAAACGAAGTTCGATCCCTTGCTCGGTATTTAGGTAATTTCTATCAGTGCCCGGCTACCACCAAGCTCGACCGCTGATTGCGAATCACGACAAGTTAGCCTCTGGTTTTGACAGGATTGTCCTTGGCGTTCGGGCTTGCGACAAAAAGGGTATTTCGCGTTTGGGTCGAATAAAAAGGGGGAGATTTCGCCCGGGTGAGTTGATCGGAGAAAATACTCCACCGACGCCAGGTTAACCTTGCGACCGCTTCGCCGACAACTATTCGCCGCGCGGCTGGCGGGTTGCTTACCGCAATCGTCGGCCTACCTGTTTGATTGTTCGCTCGGTGTGAGGGAGCTTTCCACTCGAATGAATCCACGCGCCTCAAGCTGGCGCGCGCATGCTTCGACAGCGGTCGATAGCAAGGGAATGTCCTTGGCGGTTGATTCGCGGGCTGTGCAGTTCTGGAGCACCTTCGTCTTGGGATGGTACATTTGCACCGAGAGGTTTGGAGTAGCCGCGCAGCCGGATGCATACCAACCGCCGAATACGAGGAGCAAGGTCGGCAATTTTCTCGTCGATCCCATGAAGCCCGGTTTGACCCGCATTTACAAAAGATGATAACAGATTACCTAGGATACAACAAAAAAATCTCCGATTCGGTTTAGCCCCCGTAGCTCAGATGGATAGAGCACAGGATTCCTAATCCTGGGGCCGTGAGTTCGAATCTCGCCGGGGGCACTTTAACTGATACAAACGTCTTTATCGATGTTAGATTTGGATTTTGGCGAGGGGAAGGAAGACTGAGGAACCGGGAGCGTAGGAACGTGAAGATCATCCCAGGCCCGGACTGTTGAATTAACAGCCTAAGGGGTTGGCGCGGGTGGCCTTCGAGGTAGAGGCCCATTGCTCCCGGTCCGAAGGCTTTC